>NZ_CP024637.1:260118-442240 GCF_009728735.1 Pantoea phytobeneficialis | reverse complement strand
AACACCTTCCTGCCGAGTCCGGGCAAGATCACGCGCTTCCACGCGCCGGGTGGCTTCGGAGTGCGCTGGGAATCGCATATCTATGCCGGTTACAGCGTGCCGCCGTACTACGACTCCATGATCGGCAAGCTGATCACCTACGGTGAAAACCGTGACGTGGCGATTGCGCGCATGAAGAATGCGCTGGCGGAGCTGATCATCGACGGTATCAAGACCAACGTCGAACTGCAGATGAAAATCATGTCCGACGAAAACTTCCAGCAGGGTGGGACTAATATCCACTACCTGGAGAAAAAACTGGGACTTAGCAACCTGTAAACCGGAGGTCAGTTTTGTCAGCACTTTCCTATGTGACGGGCGACCGTCACTCTGCCTGGTCAACCTATCTGACCCAGGTCGAACGCGTATTGCCGTTGTTGGGCGATCTCAGCCGCTGGGCTGATACGCTAACCCACCCTAAACGCGCGCTGATCGTTGATATTCCGCTGGAAATGGACGATGGCACGGTACGTCATTTTGAAGGGTATCGCGTACAGCACAACCTGTCGCGCGGGCCGGGTAAGGGGGGCGTGCGCTTCCATCCTGACGTCACCCTGGAAGAAGTGATGGCGTTGTCAGCATGGATGACCATCAAATGTGCCGCGCTAAACCTGCCGTTTGGCGGCGCGAAAGGGGGGATACGTGTCGACCCTGCGCAGCTTTCACGGAAGGAGCTGGAACGTTTGACGCGCCGCTATACCAGCGAGATTGGCAACATGATCGGGCCGCAGCAGGATATCCCGGCACCGGACGTGGGTACCAACGCGCAGGTAATGGCGTGGATGATGGACACCTGGTCGATGAATGTCGGTGCGACCACGACAGGCGTGGTAACCGGCAAACCGGTGCATCTGGGGGGTTCGCTGGGACGCGTGAAAGCCACCGGACGCGGGGTGTTTGTTACCGGTTGTCGTGCGGCGGCGATGTTGGGGCTGGATGTTGCGCACAGCCGCGTGGCGGTGCAGGGCTTTGGCAATGTGGGTAGCGTCAGTGCGGAGCTGTTTCACGCGGCAGGGGCGAAAGTGGTTGCGGTGCAGGATCACAGCGCGACGCTCTGGCTGGCAAGCGGGTTGGATATCCCGGCATTACAGGCATGGCAGCAGAACCACGGCAGTATCAAAGGTTTTCCACAGGCAGACCATATTGCTGACGAAAGCTTCTGGACGCAGGATTTCGATATCCTGGTGCCTGCCGCGCTGGAAGGGCAAATTACCGCCGAACGCGCCAGCGGGTTAAGCTGCCGCCTGGTGATTGAAGGGGCGAATGGCCCGACGCTGCCGGAAGCGGATGATGTATTGCAGCAGCGTGGCATAGCTGTGGTGCCGGATGTCATCGCTAACGCAGGTGGGGTGACGGTGAGCTACTTCGAATGGGTGCAGGATTTTTCCAGCTTCTTCTGGAGTGAAGAGGAGATTAATCAGCGACTCGACGGCATTATGCAGGGCGCGATTGATACCGTCTGGCAAAAAGCGGGGGCGTTGCAGGTCACGCTACGCACTGCGGCATATGCGCTGGCCTGTGAGCGTATTCTGCTGGCGAGGAAAGATCGCGGGTTATATCCGTAAAATACCTGGCTAATATTGCGCGATAAATCGCGCCGCTACTGATGAGGAGAGTTGTAGCGGTGCGATTTATCGCGCATTTTTAAGCAGAGTGCAGGACATCTCCCGCACTCGCTCTTCACATCAGAACTGATACACCAGCCCCAGCGCTAACTGGTCGTCATTCGGCAGACCAAGCTTGTTATTGTCGTCGAGCAGGTTGATTTTCCATGCGACAAACGTCTTCATATTTTTGTTGAAGTAATAAGTCAATCCGGGTTCGAGGAACTTCAGCAGATACTCATCGCCAACACCTTCAATATCTTTCGCTTTGGTCTGTACCCAGGCGATGGACGGGCGAATACCGTTGATAAATTGATACTGCAAGGTGGCCTCAAAACTTTCGGTCTTGTTCGCGAAACCGCTTTCGCCAGTCAGGCTGTTGCTGATGGCATAGGCGTTACGTGTCTGGCCGTAAAAAGTGCCGAAATACCACTGATTGTTGTCATATTTCGCGCCAACTGCCCAGCTCTCGCCGTGCGCACCATGACCATAAACACCGTCAGCATTTTGCGCATTGGTGCGATCAAGATTGGCATAACCACCGACAACGCTGATGCCTGAGTCCAGCGCATAACCCAGAGACGTGGCCCAACCATCGCCGTTGGAGGTACTGATGGCATCACGCTCGTTTTTGCCCTGATATTGCAGACCGAAGCTCAGACCATCCACCAGACCGAAAAAGTCACGGTTACGGTAAGTCGCCACGCCAGTAGAGCGGCCTCGCAGGAAGCCATCCGCGCTGCCGGTTGCACCACCAAACTCTGGCAGGACGTCGGTATAGGCAATGGCGTCATACACCAGACCATAGTTGCGGCCATAATCGAAGCTGCCGTACTGCCCGACTTTTAAACCAGCAAAGCCCAGACGGCTTTTGTTGCCCTTCTGCGCATCGCTGCCACCTTCGCTGTTATTCAACTGAATTTGTTGTTCCCACTGACCATAACCGGTAATCAGGTCGTTAACCTGGGTTTGGCCTTTGAAACCAAAACGCATATAGGATTGATCGCCATCGAGGCTATCGTTGTTGGAAATATAATTTTCAGCCTGTACCTTGCCGTACAGATCGAGTTTATTACCATCCTTGTTATAAATTTCTGCCGCATGGCCCACACCAGAGATTAACAGGGCGCTGGCGATACAGGATTTAATCGAAAGCTTCATCATTTATTCCTCGTTTTTTGCATTTGTCATCTTGTTGGGGTAATTCATCTCGCTAACTTAATAATTAGCAATGAAATTAAGTTCGAAAAAGCGCCGCTGGCAGGCAGCCAGCGGTGAAGCGCATACACAGGTTTTTGCAAATGAATACAGATGATGAGGGTCGAGAGGTTTATATTTCTTATGTTTGAGTCATCTGTTAAGCGTGTTAACGAAACGTGCTAAATACCGCCCTACCATAGGGGCAGAAATAAAGGTTGCGATAAGATAATTTTGTTTTGGCTGGATAGTGTTTACTTATTGCCTGCTCAGACCTTTTCTTGTGGGCGCTCATATAAAACACCTATCTGGCGAAAGGCATTCCTTCTTACCGATAAAAAAATAAAGCCGATATATTCATGAAATAATAACGCAGGCGTTAACCAGCGATGAGAGTAAGATGAATATACGGCGTCTGAAGTCTTTTATTACCATTGTGGATATGGGTAGCATTACCCGTGCGGCGGATGCGTTGCATATTGCGCAACCGGCACTGAGCCAACAACTGGTGGCGCTGGAGGAACACTTTAAACGGCAGTTGTTGATTCGCAGCCAGCAGGGCGTGGTGCCTACCGAGGCGGGAAAAGTGTTGTATGGTCATGCCAATGCCATGCTGCGTCAGTTTGCGCAGGCGGAGGTGGATGTCCTGAGCGCCGGGCAGTTGCTATCTGGACGGGTATCGGTCGGGCTGGCACCGTTCAGTGCCGCTTCCACGCTGGCGATGTCGTTGTTGAGCGAAATGCGGCAACGCCATCCGGGCATTCTGCTGCATCTGGTCGAAAGTGTCGGGCAAGCCTATAGCGAGTTGGTCGCAAACGGGCGGCTGGAGATGGCGCTGTTGCACGGTTGTGGCGGCATCAAAGGGCTGCATTACCAACCGCTACTGGAAGAGTCTTTGTATTTTGTCGCCCACGCTGATTTTGATTTCGACGATGAGGGCGGTCCGTTGCAGGTTAGCCAGCTCGCCGCTATGCCGATGGTACTGCCACCCGCTTACAACTTTGTGCGTCGTGCAATAGATGAAGCCTTCAGCCTGCACCAGCAAACCATCAATATTGTCGCTGAACTGGAAGCAGTAAAAAGCATCGCCAGGGCCGTGGATGCTGGCCTGGGTTGCACCATCATGCCAAAGGCGATTGCCGAGCATATTCAGTCGGAATCGCGCAATGTGATTATTCGATCCATCAGTGGCCCGGCCATCGGCCAGACGCTCTCGCTCTGTGTATCGGACCGCACGCCGTTATCGGAACCGGCAGCGGCGGTACGCGAGCTGTTAATTGAGCTAACGTCGGGGTTGACGCAGGTAGGGAGGATCCTTAGCTGACTAAACAGGCCTGATGCCGCGACAAAACAAACTCAGCGTGTGGGCGACAATCTTTTCACGGTTGAACGCCGGATCGTTGGCAAAGCGTGAGAAGGGCACCAGCACCATACTGAGAATTGACGTCATCAACAGTTGCGGCTCCAGATCCGGGTTGAGTAGACCTTGCTGCTGCCAGCCCTCAATCAGGCTTTTAACTTTATCGCGCTCCGTATGACCGAAGCGATTTTTAATATGCTGGCCTAATCCTCCCTGACCTTCGGTAACTTCCTGCATCCACAGCGGCCCAAACCAGTGATGGGTGGCGATAATATCGGCAATCTCGCGGATAAACGCGCTGAAAGTAGTGACAGGGTCACGCGGCTCATTAACGAAATGCGCCACCAGACGCTGGCGCAGCGGCAAAAAACGTTCCTCAACCACCACATCCAGCAGGGCTTCGCGCGACTTAAAGTAATAATTCAGCATCGCCGGGCTAACGCCTGCCTTACGCGCAATGGCATTCAGCGACGTCTCCGCAATGCCGTGTTCCGCATACAACGACAGGGTGATATCCAGCAAATGTTCGCGCTGTTGGGCATTGATTGCGCCGCCGCGTGGACGACCGGGACGGCGCGGTTCGGATTTAGCTGATTTTCCCTCAGAAGGGACTTTCTGTGCGGTCATTTTTGCTTACTCACTTGTATCCTGTCAGACTTCGATCAATATTAATTGTGTATTTAATTAATTTCAATCTGGTGTCCCCTATGAAATCCGAATCTTTGGCACAACACGCTGCCAGCGGCGACCCGGCGCGTCAGTCATTTGGCTGGTTACTGGGCGCATTAATGCTGGTGATGCTGTTATCGGCCCTGGACCAAACCATTGTTTCCACAGCCTTACCGACCATTGTGGGTGAGCTGGGCGGGTTGGATCGCCTGTCATGGATTGTGACAGCCTATATGCTGGCTTCAACCCTTGTTGTACCGCTGTACGGTAAATTTGGCGACCTGTTTGGCCGTAAGCGCGTGCTGCAAATTTCGGTGATTCTGTTCCTGGCAGGCTCCGCGCTCTGCGGGTTGGCGCAGAACATGGAACAGCTGATTTTTACCCGCGCCTTACAGGGGCTGGGCGGTGGCGGCCTGATGGTGGTGAGCATGGCGGCAGTGGCCGATGTGATCCCGCCTGCTGAACGCGGTAAATATCAGGGATTATTTGGTGGCGTGTTTGGTCTGGCAACGGTGGTTGGCCCGTTGCTGGGTGGCTTTATCGTGCAACACGCCTCCTGGCGCTGGATTTTCTATATCAACCTGCCGCTGGGTTTGTTTGCGCTGCTGGTGATCAACGCGGTGTTTAAGGCCGACAGCAAACGCAAAGCACATGAAATCGACTATCCCGGTGCGTTTTTCCTCAGTCTGGCGCTGGTGGGGATCACCCTGTTCACCAGCGAGGGCGGCTCGGTGCATGCCTGGTCCGATCCACAACTGTGGTGCATCCTGGCATTTGGCGTGGTGGGGTTGATTGGTTTTGTTTACGAGGAACGTCGCGCCTGGGAGCCAATTATCCCGCTGACGCTGTTCCGCAACCGCAGCTTCCTGCTTTCCAGCCTGATCGGTTTTATTGTCGGAATGTCGCTGTTCGGCAGCGTCACGTTTCTGCCGCTTTACTTGCAGGTGGTAAAAGGGGCGACGCCTACCGGAGCCGGATTGCAGTTGTTGCCGCTGATGGGCGGCTTACTGGTGACCTCGATTATCAGCGGCCGCATTATCAGTCATACCGGCAAATATCGCCTGTTCCCGATTGCCGGTACTTTGCTGGCAACCGTCGGCATGGCGTTGCTGACTACGTTGACGCTGGACGATCCCACCTGGCATATCTGGCTGTTCTCCAGCATTCTCGGGATGGGAATGGGGATGGTGATGCAGGTACTGGTGCTGGCGGTGCAGAATACCGTCTCGCCGGACAGCATCGGTGTGGCAACCTCATCGGTGACCCTGTTCCGCTCGGTTGGCGGCTCAATTGGCGTGGCGTTATTTGGCGCGATATTCAGCCAGGTGCTGAAATCAGGCCTGACAAAGCTGGTGGAAAAGGGGGCCGAGCTACCGCGCAGCCTCGACCCGGAAGCCATCCACCATCTGCCAATTGAGGTACAGACGCCGTATTTGCAGGCCTTCGGTGATGCGGTACACGCCGCTTTTATGATGGCAGCGGCCGTGATGTTGCTGGCATTTTTGTTGTCGTTGTTTATGCCGGAATCGACGTTACGACACAAAAACGCCTGATAACTTTTCAGACCATCGCTTTTGCGGCATAGTAGTGCCGCATCTCGATGCGCCTGGATCAGCAGACAGGCAATAACTGAGCTGGCTAACCCTTATGTTTATCAACTGAGAGGAGCCAGCCATGTGCGCTGCCCGTATCTGGATCAAAAACCCCTTAGCAGTCTTTCTCCCTGAACAACTCGATGGCCGTGGTGGGCTGGTGATTGAAGATTCGCGTATCAGCGAAATTCTTCCTCTCGGCGCGTCACCGTCGCAGCCTTGCGATAATGTGGTGGATGCGCGTGACCATGTGGTGTTGCCTGGCCTTATCAACGCCCATCATCACTTCTATCAAACCCTGACCCGCGCCTGGCTGCCGGTGGTGAACCAACCGCTGTTTCCGTGGCTAAAAACCCTCTACCCGGTGTGGGCGCGTTTAACGCCAGAGGCGCTTCATCTGGCTAGCCAGGTGGCAATGGCGGAGCTGTTGCAGTCCGGCTGCACCACCGTCAGCGATCATCATTACCTGTTTCCGCAGGGCATGGAGCAGTCGCTGGATGTGCAGGTCGAGGTGGTGCAACAGTTGGGTATGCGCGCCTTGCTGACGCGCGGCTCGATGAATCTGGGCGAAGAACAGGGCGGCCTGCCGCCGCAGCACACCATCCAGGATGCTGACACCATTTTGCAGGACAGCCTGCGCCTGATTCAGCGCTATCACCAGCGTCATGACGGCGCGCAAATTCAGATTGGCCTTGCGCCTTGTTCACCGTTCTCCGTCACCACCGATTTGATGCGGGAGATCGCCCGTCAGGCGCAGCAGCACGATGTCCGTCTGCATACGCACCTTGGCGAAACGCTGGATGAAGAAGCCTTTTGCCAGCAAACCTTTGGGATGCGCACCGTCGATTATCTGGAGCATGTGGGCTGGCTGAGCGATCGCACCTGGCTGGCACATGGGATTCATTTCAATGACGACGAAATCAAACGCCTCGGTGCCGCCGGAACCGGAATCTGCCACTGTCCGGTCTCCAATATGCGGCTGGCGTCGGGGATTTGCCCAACGGTGGAGCTGGAAGCAGCAGGCGCACCGGTAGGGTTAGGGGTTGATGGTTCGGCCTCGAACGATGCCTCGAACCTGATGTACGAAGCACGCCAGGCGTTATATCTGCAACGGCTGCGTTATGGCGCACAGCAGATCACACCACAACGGGTATTGCGCTGGGCGACCGCAGGTTCCGCCCGTCTGTTGGGGCGCAGGGATATTGGTGAGCTGGCGGTCGGAAAGCAGGCCGATCTTGCGCTGTTTAAACTGGATGAGCTGCGTTTTAGCGGCAGCCACGATCCGCTTTCGGCGTTGATTCTGTGTGGCGCGGAGCGGGCAGACAAAGTGATGGTGGGGGGCGAGTGGCGCGTGTCGGACGGTGAAATTATCGGGCTGGATAGCGAGACGTTGATGGTAAAACATCGCGCTGCCGCCAGGGCCTTGATTGCCGGAATGTAATCCATACGCCCGTATCGGCGCGATTTATCGCGCCGATACGGGCGTTACCCTGTCACATCAGCGCGGCGTTGCAGCGTTTTCACCGCATCCGCGGCGGATTGTCCCAGCTCGCGCAAATCCAGACCCGCAATCAGATCATCCTGCATAATGATGTTACCCTGGCAGAGCAGCGCTTTGATGCGCGCCCGTCCACCGCAGGCAATTGGCCCAATCGCCATATCATGCAGGCCGAAGTAGCGCGGATCGTCCAGTTGGTAGATGGCGATATCAGCCGCCATGCCCGGTGCGATTTCCCCGGTGTGCAGTCCCAGCACCTGAGCGCCACCCTGCGTTCCCCAACGGAGGACATCTTCAATGCTGGCGGCATCGCCACCCCCTTCAAACCGGCCACCGGCATAACGCGGTTGCGCCAGCATGCCTTTACGCGCACGTTGCAATTGCCAGGCCGCGTGCGTTTCGCTTTGCATATCGGCCGCTTCGTTCGACGCCGCGCCATCGACACCAATGGAAACTTGCACACCAGCCTGTTCCAGCGCCACCAGGTCGGCAATGCCACTACCCAGACGGGCGTTGCTTTGTGGGCAGTGGGCAATGCCACTGCCCGCGGCACCCAGCAAGGCAATCTCCTCAGGCAACAGTTTGACCAGATGGGCGAACCAGACATCGCGGCCAATCCACTCATGTTCGGCGCAGAACTGCAAAGGCGTCATACCAAATTTGGCTTTAGCGGCATCGAGATAATCCACGGTTTCGGACAAGTGGCTGTGCAGACGAATGCCAAGCTGACGCGCCAGACGGGCGCTGTCGCGCAGTTCCTGTGGCGTGGTGGAGTGCAGCGTGGTGGTGGGGGCCATCACCACCTGGCGCATGGCGAAAGCATCCGCCTGATGATATTGCGCCACCAGCCGTTCAACATCGGCCATCATGGCGTCGAATTTTTCCGGGCGCAGCGCGGTGGGGAGATCACTTTCCAACCCACGGCTTTGGGTTGCGCCACCCCGGCATAAGACAAAACGCACGCCAAGACGCTGCGCCTCTTCAAACAGGATCTGCGCGCCATCGAAAGGCATATCCGGCCAGTAAAGGTAGTGGTGATCGGCAATGGTGGTGCAACCGGATCGCACCAGTTCCACCAGCCCGATCCGTGCTGCAATGCGGAAGGTGTGTTCATCAAACGCGCCACGAAAACGATAGGGTGTGGCCGCCAGCCAGGCCCCGAGGCTTTGATTTAATCCCTGGGGCTCACCCTTCAGCAACGACTGGAACAAATGATGATGGGTATTCACCCAGCCGGGATAGACGACACAGTCGCGTGCGTCGATGACCTGCTCACCGGCCTGGGCGGCCAGGCTACCCATTTCCAGGATCAAGCCCTGGTCGATTCGGATATCACGCGCCGGACTGCGCGGCTGCTGGCGGTTGCCGGTGAGAATGGCAGAACAGTTTTTTATCAGCATCTTGCAACCTGCCTTACATCGCCGCCTGGCGATAGAACTGGGTGGTAAAGGCTTTTTGCCACGGGGTGGCGGCATCCAGCAGTCCGGCTTTCACCATAAAGTCGCGTGTGGTTTGCCAGCGTTGTGGCGTCATCACCCCCAGCCCCTGTTTCGCCGCATCACCACCATCAATCAGATGCAGCGCCTTCATCTGAGAAACGCCAAACGCGAGAATGGCATCGGTCATCTGCGGGTTCTCTTTTTTGATCAGCGCATTCCCGGCAGCAGGATCGGCGAGGTAAGATTTCCAGCCCTCCATCGAGGCTTCCACAAAACGTTTCATCACGTCAGGTTTTTGCTGCAACAGGTCGTCACGGGTAACCAGAATGCCGCCGTAGGCCGGATAACCGTAATCGGCGAACAGGTAAAATTTGCTGTCCGGCTGCGCGGCTTTGATCTGTTGGACTTCCGAGGTGGCGTAAGCTTGCTGGGCGGTATTTTTATCGGCGAGGAACGGTTGCATATTGAAGGTATAAGGGCGCACCTGACCATC
Organism: Pantoea phytobeneficialis; assembly: GCF_009728735.1. NCBI lineage: Bacteria > Pseudomonadati > Pseudomonadota > Gammaproteobacteria > Enterobacterales > Erwiniaceae > Pantoea > Pantoea phytobeneficialis. The sequence continues at coordinate 432,349 of NZ_CP024637.1, read as the reverse complement.
GCTGAGTTTATATTTCCCCTTTAGCCAGGGCCACCAACTGGCCTGGCCACTGGCGGACACCAGCACGGTTTTGCCTTTCAGCCCTGCCAGATCCTTCACGTCACCGTGGGTCATGATGCCCTGAGGATCAAACTGGAATGGCGCAGCGATGGCTTTTAACGGGAAATTACGCTGGATGCCCTGCAACACCTGAAGATCGTAACTGACGATCACATCGGCTCGGTTAGCCAGCAGCAGCGTCATATTGTTCAACTGTGGCCCGCCGGATTTTACCTCGACATCTAAGCCATATTTTTTATAGATACCGGTTGCGACGGCCTGGTAATAACCCCCTTGCTCGGCTTGTGCCACCCAGGTGGTTTGCAGGACCAGCTTATCCGTCGCATGGGCGAGGGCAGAGGCAGCGATAAGCGCTGTAAACAGGGACAAACGGAAGGACGACATTGACATAACAAACCCCCAAAGCAAACGCATACATTGTGTCTGTTATCAGGGGATGATGCGGCGTATGAACCTGCTCACGATGCATAACACCGTCCCCTGACGAGGTACAGCCGAAGCTGTAGAGCAATGTTCCGCATGACGAGGCCGCCACGCTAACCGCTTATACTCTGCATCGAATTTAGCAAAGCCCATGCCATTCTCGTGTTTATTGCTTATCCGAATGAATTTATTGAAGAAACGTGATGGCAGGGCGGGTATGTTGGTGTTGTTTTGCTTTTTTGTGATGCACTGGTTGCTGATTTGCACCGTGGTGGTGCGCCCGCGCCCGTAGCGGCACGATTTATTGCGCGTCTTTTAGCCGTGGCACCAAACAACCGCGCGATAAATCGCGCCGCTACGGGCGATGCGGTTTCTGGCATAGTTATTGCCTGTGATAAAAATGAGTAGAAGCTGTCAGCCGCGGTGATTACCCGGTAGGTCATTGCTCGATCGCCCGCCAGACGGGCGCGGGGATGGCCTGTCCGTTGTTGCGCAGGTCATCCGTTATCTGTTTATAACGAGGTGTACCAATGGAAAAGACAACAGCTTACGCCATGCATGAACTCACCAAAGAATCACGCATGGGCGCGCGTGGCAGTGAAGCGGCGCGCGAAGTTCGTATTATCGACCTCTCCGATTTCGACCAGCGCAAGCATGAAATAGCCGATCAACTCTGGCAGGCCGCTACCGATATTGGTTTCTTCCAGGTGACCGGTCATGGCATTCCACTGGACGATATTAACGCCGCTTTTGCCAATGCCGAGCGCTTCTTTGCGCTGCCGGAAAGCGACAAGGCGCGTCATCCCCTCAGTCGCAATGCAGGCTGGGAATACCGCGCACAGATTCGTCCTTCCACTGGCAAACCTGACCACAAAGAGTCGTACCAGATCACCCTGCCGCGTATGAATGGCCTGTGGCCGGATGACAACACCTTGCCCGGCTTTTGCGCTGAAGTGATGAAATTCGAACGTCAGTGCTGGGCGGTGGGGATGCAACTGCTCTCCTGCTTTGCCCTGAAACTCGGCTTCCCGGAGGACTTCTTCACCCGTGCACATGAACCTTCCCGTGAGACTTACCAAAGTACGCTGCGTATGCTGCATTACTTTGCCATCACCGGGGAGGTGGACGGCCCGTGGCGTGCCGGTGCGCATACCGATTTCGATTGTCTGACCTTGTTATTTCAGCGTGACGGGCAGGGTGGTTTACAAGTGTGTCCCGGCAAAGAAATGGAAGACCAGGTATGGACGCCCATTACCCCACTGGAAGGTGTGATTACCTGCAATATTGGTGACATGCTGATGCGCTGGAGTGATGATAAATTGCCGTCGAATTTCCATCGTGTCGCCAATCCGCTGCCTGGTGTTTCCGTACCGGCGCGTTATAGTCTGGCGTTTTTCTGCCAGGCAAATGAAGACGTGATAATTGAAGGACCGGAGAAAAAATATCCGCCAATTTCCGCACAGGATTATCTGGCGCAGCGTATCAGCGCGAACTTTTCCGGTAAATATTGAGCCATAATTTGAGCTAAGTTATATTTCTGGCCGGCAGGATGGTGATAATCATCCTGCCGATGCTGACTATTTCACCAAAATAAGTTTTAACTATTTACCGCAGGAAATATCCTGGTATTGTGGTGTAAGCTGTAGTAAGTCGAAGGTAAGGTCGTGTAAGTCCGGTTGATTCTGATTTTCCGGTAATCGGTCCTGCGGTATAAACCTGAATCTTTATTGAGCGAGTGCCATGAACCCCTCTGCCATTAGCCAAGCGCTGGTCGCTATAATTTTTCTCTCTGTCGCGGGCTGTTCATCCCATCGTGCTGAGCAGGTTAATAATGATTCAACAGAGCAACAGCCCGATCTTATTCCGGTGATTGCTGCGCTGCACGATCAAATGCATTCCTGGCAGGGAACGCCTTATCAGTGGGGCGGCACGCAATTGTCGGGCGTGGATTGTTCCGGCTTCGTCTGGCGAACATTAAAAGATCGTTTCAATATTCCGATGGAGCGCGTCACCACCCGTGAATTAATTCAAATGGGTGAACGGGTGCAACCGGGGCATATGCAGCCGGGCGATCTGGTATTTTTCCGCATCAAGAATGAACTGCATGTGGGTTTTTACGACACCGATCAACAATTCCTCCATGCCTCGGCCAGCCAGGGTGTGATGCGTTCCTCATTAAACAATCCGTACTGGAAATCGGTATTTATTCAGGCGCGTAGACTGCACAAAGAGTACAACGCCGAAATTACGCTGAATAAAACCTCCTAGCTGTTGCTGAAGAGATAAACTGTTTATCAAAACGTCAATGTTAAGGATGCCAGGTGAACAGTTCTCAAACGCAGCGTCGGCGTTCTTCGCCACATCCCGCCACTCGCTGGCACAATCGTGATGTCATGGTCAGGCAGGCTTTATCGCAAAGTCTGCCCTGGTTGGCCTTCGTTAATATTAGCTTTGCCTTGCTCATCGCTTTACGTGACCAATTATTCGATCAATTTGATACCAGCTTGCTGACACATCAGGCACTGATCCCCATTATTGAAACGGGTATCTATTTAATCATTGCTGCTTCTTTGTTTTTACTTTTGATAAAAGGGATGCGGCTGGTGCTATTAACATTGATTAGCCTGATCTGGGCACTTTGCGGCTACTGCTTCGTCGTTTACTGGCAGCTCCCTTTTGCTTATCCGCTAGGCATTATTTTATTGTTAACGGCGACAGCCGCGCTCTATTTTTATCCCGCAGGGCTGCTGTGCTATCTGTTGCCACTCTGGCTAGCCATACCGGTTGCCAGTTTCCAGTTAAATCAAAGTATTAATCATCGTTTTGCCATTATCTGGCTGATCTTCACACTGATCCTGCTCTATGGGCGCTACATTCTGTTGCGCTGGTTTAATGAAGCCTGGCTGCGCTATGAACAGAATCAACTGCTGATTTCGCGGCTGGATTTGCTGGCACATCAGGATGCCTTAACCGCAACCGCTAACCGCCGGGCGCTGGAACAACATCTGGCACAGGCGATCAGTCAGCAGCGGCCTTTTAGTCTCATCATGCTGGATGTTGACTACTTCAAACGCTACAACGACACCTATGGTCATCAGGCGGGCGATGCGTGCCTTGCAGCGGTGGCGGCGGTATTGAAAGATGCGGTACGCACCCCGGAGGATGTGGTCGGCCGTTATGGCGGTGAGGAATTTGTCGTGATGTTGCTGGATGCCACCACAGCTCAGGCCGAATCCGTGGCAGAACGTATTCAGCAGCAATTGCAGCAGCGGGGATTAGAACATGCGGCGTCAGACGTGGCGACACATGTCACTGTCAGTCAGGGTATCGCCAGCGCAGCCCCTGGCGTCAGCGCGGAGCAATTGATCACGCAAGCCGATCAGGCGTTGTATCGTGCCAAACAGCGGGGGAGAAATCGCTGGGTCAGCTAACATCCATATCGGGCCTGTGTGCCGGAGGGGTAAACCAATTCTCGGGTTTGACCCCGACCGTTCCTTCCGGCTGCGCGATGAAGTTCGGCGACATAATCTGAACGCCAAATTCGTTGAACACATCCTGGATATGGCTGTGCAACTCGGTTCTGGCGGCGGCGAGTGAACTCCCCACCGGCAGATTTACCTGAAGTTCATAGGCGATGTACCAATCCATCAATGCCAGTTGTCGTACCAGCGGCGGTTCACCATGATCAATGATGCGCGTTCTGTTGGCCGCCAGTTCCAGCATGCTGTGAACCTGACGCCAGGGGGTGTCATACCCGATGGTGACGCTGGTGGTCAGGTTAATACCAACCCCTTTCTGGGCCGAACTAAGATTGGTAATTTTACCGCTGACCACCACGGCATTGGGTACGGTGACTTCGTAATTTTCCCGCGTTAACAGTTTGGTTGACAACATACCGACCTCAGTGACAACGCCTTCATTATCATTGATACGAATGACATCACCTTTGCGTAACGCACGCGAGTAAGTCAGCACCAGACCACTCATGGCGTGATTCATGATGCCCGCTGAACCCAACGTCAACATCAGACCAAAGAATACGCTGATACCTTTGAAAGCCAGCGAATTGGCCCCCGGCAGAAAGGGGTATGCCGCTGACAGGGCAAACAACCAGATAGCCACGCTGATTAATCGCCGCGTCACACCAACCGTTGCCGGATGTAAACCGGGAACATGCAGATTGCCGTGCTCCACGCGTCGCAGCACCAGCCGAATGATGCGGGTGATAAAAGCGGTAATCAGGAAAATTACCGCGACAATAAACAACCCTGGCAATGCTGCCAGCACGGCAATCCCGATACTCTGCAACAGGCCCAACGCGTAATTACCCAAATCCATGCCCCAGACACGCGTGTAGGGAAATATGCGCAGCACCCAACTCAACCACAAATAACCCGCACCGAGGCAGATGATCGTCAACAAGGTTTGATAAATGCGGATACGCAGCGGCCCGAGAAAACTGTGTACCGATACGGGCAGGAGAGTTTTGTGATTGACCGGGCGGGTTGTTTCACTGCGTGCCAGCCATTGAGCCAGACGCCAGCACAGCACCAAAAGCAGGATCAACGCCGCAGCACCCACCAGACTTTTTGCCACCGAGGCCAGGATATAACGGGGAGAATATTGTTCTTTTAACGACAGGCGTAAAGTTTCGAGACGCTGGCGTACGACCTCGGCGGCCTGCGTCAACGTCAAATCATCTCCTTCATCGAGGTCGGCCTGGACCAACACCATAAAGGGTTTCTTATTGACCGAGAATACGACGGCTTGCTGGTGATAACGCGTCAACAGTTGTGTCTCGACCGGTTGTTGTAGATCGGTGACCGTGAGTGTGCGTAGCAGTTTGACGATGCGTTGTACCCGTTCTTCCGGCGTAGTCAGGCCAAAGCCCGCCTGCAACATCACCACCGGTTGATTCAGCAAGGTCAAGGTGCGCGCCTGCTCCTTGAGAGTGGGTGACTGACGCGGTTCGGCGCTGAATAACCTTAGTGGAATAAGTAACAGCAGCCAGCATAGAAGATAAACACTGTTTTTCATCGTCGGTTCTCCATCAGAACTGGTAGCTGTAATTGATGCTAAAAAAATAGATGTTGGGATCCTGATAGCTGCCTTTTACCAATGGCGAGGCGACTGACGATGATTCCATATTGAGATACTCAAAGGCCGCACCGATATTGTTGGACGCGGTTAATTGATATTGCGCGCCAATGCCGTAACGCCAGGTAGCCCCAGAAGGCATGGTCATGGAGGTGTCATCCTGGTTTTTATAGAAACTGCTGTCGTAAGCAATACCGGTATTGAAACGCCATTGATCATTCGGGCGAAATTGCACGCCGAAAGCGGTATGCCAGGTATCGTGCAGTTTATTTTCCCGCGTCAGCGGTTGACCGCTGACCGTGGTCTGATTTGCCCCGTAAGCACTCCAGTCCTGCCAGCCCAGATCCGCTAGCAGTGACCATTGTTGATTGAGGTCATGCACGGCACTCAGCATTAATTGCGCGGGCGTATTAACCTGAGCGGCAATCGGCAAGGTATAAGAGACATTATCCAACTGCGGGAAGCGTGCTTCTCCGTTGATATTGAAGTGGTATTCGGTTTTGCTGGTATAGGTCAGGCCGACGCGGGTCGCCTCGGTCACCTGCATCAACAACCCGGTGCGAAAATTCAGCGCCCAGTCATGATCGGTCGTTTTCTCATCCTGCCCATCCACATTGCGCGTCAGCGAGAGAAAACCGTAGTTGATCCCCAGTCCCAACCCCCAGGAGAGTCGATCATTGATTTTCCAGGCAATCGCCGGACTGAGCGTCATACCGACCAGCGTGCTTTTTTTGATCAGTCGATCACCGGCCCAGTTGCCAAAATCCAGCCCGAGTCCGTAGTTACCATATAAACCAATGCCTGCCGACCAACGGTCATTCAGCCGCTGGTGGTAAAACAGGCTGGCCCCAGGAAACCAGCCAATGGTGTTGCCGGGGCTGTTGCCGCGTAGGGCAGCATCATTGTCGAGGGTGTAGGGGGTATCGCCATACAATGCCTGCAAGCCGCCGGTGATCATCCGGTCTGGCAGGCGTGTCATCCCCGCCGGGTTGGTCATCAATGTTGATGCATCCTGTGCGCGGGCCGCCTGTCCGGCACCCGCCAGACCGATATCCTCCGTGGCGATTTCGTAAAGATAGAGACCGCTGGCATGGCTGGTGCCAGTAAGCAAAAGACAGCACAAGGATAAATTGATGCGCCGCATGATGGTCTCCACCCGGTTAATGACTCATAAAAGCGGATTTATCGGGGCAGCTAACCTGCGTTATCTGGTGCTGGTAAGTGTCTTTGTGCCGCGCTTTCAACGCCTGAGCGGCGTGAATAACCGCATCATGGTTATCTTTGCTGTTGAGAAAGACCTGGCGGATATGTTCATCCGTGGTCCCCGCCGGGATGTGACAATGTTGTTTCAGGTCACCAATGATCTGCTGCTCCCTTAAGGCATAAGCAAGATCGTCATAGGCTGATTTCGCCAGGCTTGTAAGGGGACAAAAGTTGATCACTAAAACTAACAAAGGTAAGTAACGCATGATGCTTCCTCCTTTATTCTTTCAATTCACTGAGTCTTCCAGCTTTTCAAATGTCAGCAGCGGGGTCAGCGGTAGGGTGATACTGTGTTTCATCGCATGCCTCACTGAGATTCCGGGAACACGGTGTTCCAGTCAGATTTCATGCTGACCACCGGCCATCCGCTTTGGAATTACCGAGGAGCAATATCGAACTGGCTGCAAGAACTAGAGCACCAACGCTTTTACAGGAGCTTTTCATTGTTTACACCCTTAGAAATAGCATTATATTACAAGTGTTTACTAAGTCAGGTAGGTATTAAACAAAACAGAATCAAATCGGGCTACCTTATCAGGGGAAGCTCGAAAAGCCGTTAAGGCGTCACAATGTTGAACCAGAACTCAAACTTATCCATGTAGCCCAGCAGTTCATCGATTTTGGCACCATCACCGCTGAGTTTGACTTCCCCTTTATCCTCCGCCTGTTTCAGGGTTTCTTCCTTCAGGATGATTTTATTGAGCGTGTCACGGTTGAGGGTGAGAGTGGCATCCGGGTTCTGCCCTTGGGCGTTAGCGGTATGGTTTAACACGCCGTTTTCCAGTTCGAGCTTGTATTTGCCACCGTCTTTACCGAGGTCAATATTGATCAGGGCTTTGGCGTTACCGGCTTTCTCACCGTTGATATGTACCGCCAGATAGTCGAAGAACATTTCAGGTGTCATCGCTTTTACTGTGTCCGGGCTGGCGGTGTTTGGTGTCGGTCCTTTCACCACGCCATTACGCAGTTCCTGTGCACCGGTAAGATAGAAGTTACGCCACGGGCCGGATTCAGCCTGATAGCCCAGTTGCTCCAGTGCATCGGCTTCCAGATCGCGTGCCGCTTTGTTTTCCGGGTCGGCAAACACCACTTTGCTCACCACCTGAGCAACCCAACGATAGTTACCCTGGTCGAAGTCGGTTTTGGCTTTTTGCAGGATATTGTCGGCACCCCCCATATATTCAACGAACTTCTTCGCCGCTTCTTCAGGCGGCAGTTCATCCAGGGTGGCCGGGTTGCCATCGAACCAGCCCAGATACAGGACATAAGTGGCTTTCACATCGTGGCTAACCGAGCCGTAATAGCCCCGGTTAGCCCAGGTTTTTGCCAGACCATCAGGCAGTTTGAAGTTAGCGGCGATTTCATCGCGCGTCAGACCTTCGTTCGCCATGCGCAGCGTCTGGTCGTTGATGTAGCGATAGAGATCACGCTGGGATTTCAGCAGATGGTTGACGTTGTCATTGCCCCAGGTCGGCCAATGGTGCTGCGCGATAATGATCTGCGCTTTATCACCCCAGCGGGTGATGGCATCGTTGATATATTTTGACCACGGCAGGGGTTCACGAATTTTTGCTCCGCGTAGCGAGTAGGTGTTGTGCAGGGTATGGGTGACATCCTCTGCCGCTTCGATCATTTTTTTCTCTTCGACGTACCACAGCATTTCTGACGGCGCTTCTGAACCCGGTGCCATCATAAATTCGTAGTTCAGACCATCGATGGTGTGCTTCTCACCGGTTTTGGTGATGGTATCGGTGGGTGCCAGCAGGGTGACCGTACCGGCTGAGGTTGTGGTACCTAATCCTGCGCCGACCTGACCCTTCGGGTCAGCTTTCAGCAGGTTACCGTACATATAACTGGCGCGGCGGCTCATCACGTTACCCGCCATGATGTTTTCTGCCACCGCCGCTTCCATAAAGCCCGCCGGGGCGTAGATTTTTACTTTGCCCGCTTTCACATCCGCTTCGTTGATCACACCGCGTACGCCGCCGTAATGGTCAACGTGGCTGTGGGTATAAATCACCGCAACTACCGGTTTTTTGCCGCGATTTTTATAATAAAGATCCATCCCCACTTTGGCGGTTTCGGCCGACACCAACGGATCAATCACCGTGATGCCTTTTTTACCTTCAATGATGGTCATGTTTGACAGATCCAGATTACGGATCTGATAAACACCGTCGGTCACTTTGAATAGCCCACTGATATTAATCAGTTGTGATTGTCGCCATAGGCTGGGATTAACCGTATCCGGCGATTTTTCGCCTTCCTTGATAAAAGCGTATTGGCCGGGATCCCAGATAACATTGCCCGACGTCCCTTTAATCACTTCCTGCGGTAGCGCGGCGACGAAACCCTTATGGGCATTACTAAAATCGGTGTTATCGGAAAAAGGTAACTGGCCGTACAGGGCGTCATTGGTCTGTTTCGTCGCGCTGGTCGCCTCTTTTTGGCTATTGTCGGCCGCTATTGAATTAAATGAACTGGTTAGTAAGGCAGCCAGTACCATAGTGTACAGATGCTTTTGTTTCATGTAATGACCTCGGCTGGGTGGTGTAAATAATTTAAACGAAGCCTGGTCCTGGTGAAATCAAGGCCAAAGAAAAGTAGAGAATTATCTGGTAGGTATATAATTAAAGTATGTCAATTCATTGATGTTTTGAAATAACCCTAGCCGAAGATCTATAGCAATCAAGCGAAGCGTTAAATTTTTTTTATGCGACGATTTTAAGTGCTTTGGAAGCATGATTACATAATTGATATGTTGTTTTTTAGGTTATCCATTTGTTTTTTTTGGAATTTTAAATCGACGATTTGCATTATTTCAAACTCAGTCTAAAAATTTAAGAGCTGCAATAAACATCCAAAATTCAATCATCTTTGAGGTGTGATAATGAAAAAGATCATGGTAAGTGTGATAGCGATCGTCACCGCTTCGTTAATATGTGGCTCGGCGTTTGCGGCAAAGGAAATCAGCAAAGCAGAAGCGAAGAAATATCATAAAGTCGGGACGGTAAGTTCTACCAAAGAGCATACTTCTCCGCGTGCGGTGATGGAGGAAATATCTAAAAAAGCGGATGAGATGGGTGGTAAGTATTTTGTTATTACATCAGGTAATGAGGGTGATAAAGTCCGTGCTACGGCAACGGTTTACAAATAAATCCACAGCGCCCTGTCATTGCAGGGCGCTGCCATTCATTATCAGAACTGATACGACACGCTGACCGAGACGTTACGCGGTTCACCGTAGACGTAGTTGTTCATGTACGTGTAGTAGGTGCGATCGAACAGGTTATTGATGTTCGCCTGCACCGACACTTGCTTGCTGACTTGATAGCGGGCAAACAGGTTAGCCAGTGGATAGCTACCCTGATACACGCGTTGCGTGCTGCCATCCGGTGCGGTGTCATCTTCAAACACACGATTCTGCCAGTTGATACCACCACCAATGGTGAGGTCCTGGAGCATCGGCAAGCGATAGCTGGTAAACAACTTGAAGTCAGTTTGCGGTTGATCCGGGTTATAACGGCCTTCCGAATCGCGCGCGACATAGCGTGTTGCACCAAAAGTCATTTGCAGATTATCGGTGATCGCGCCGTTTAACTCGAACTCGGCACCCTTGCTGCGAGCGCCTTTAGTGGCGCTATAGGCCTGTTCGCTGCTGTTGTTGACGTACTCGCCATTGATGGCTTCACCAACGTTATTTTGCTCAATGCGGAAGATCGCCAACGTCGCGGTCAGGCGACCATCAAACCAGGCGGATTTCAGGCCCGTTTCATAGCTTTTTCCGGTAACCGGTGACAGGTAGTGACCGCTGCTGTCGCGATAGGTTTGCGGTTGGAAGATGGAGGTATAGCTGGCGTAAGCTGACCAGGTATCGTTGATGTCATACACCACACCCGCATACGGCGTGATGTTGTTTTTATCCATATTACCGCTGCTGCCGTTGGTACTGTATTGGGTATAACGGGCACCGAGGATCAGTGACAGAGGGTCAGCCAGTGAGAAACGTGCGGCGGTGTAAACGGATTTCTGACGGATCACATCGTCAGCATTCTCATACCAGTCGCTCCATTCAGGTTCCGCAATGTTGCCATTCCAGTGATTATTGAACACACCAATATCACCGGTAGCGATATCGTAAGCATCCTGATCGGTGACGCCATCACTGCTGTAGGTTTTATTGTGCTGGCGACTGTAACTGACACCCGCCATAAGCTGGTGTTGGCGTCCGAAGAGTTCAAACGGACCGCTGGCATAGCCATCCACCGAGGTCAGCTCTCGTTTGCCACGGTCCATACTGCCGAACCCGTCGGCCCCTTCGCCAGTATCCTGGTCAGGCAAAGACAGATAACCGGTGTACAGCAATTTGTCGCTAAAGGTATTTTCCGCATGGGTACCGTTTAAGCGGAAAGACCAGCCGTTATCAAAATTATGTACCAGGTCGGCATACACTTTCCGCACGGTGGTGTGGTAATAAGTCCAGTCTGCCGAGGAGTTCAGGCTGCGATCGTAATGAGTCAGTGAACCATTGCTGTAAAACACCGGATTACCACCCCAGGTGGGGTTTTTAGTATCCGCGTCCTGATAGTCATAAGCTAACGACAAAGTGGTGTTATCGGTGATATCGGCATCGATCGTGCCATAGAGGAATTTGGTGTTTTTACGATAACGGTCCAGCCAGCTGTCCTGATTCTGATAACCCGCAATGACACGACCACGTACCGAACCCGACTCATTTAAAGGAGTAGAAACATCAGCAACATAGCGCTGTTTGTTCCAACTTCCGTAGCTGGCCGTCAAATTCCCGGTGAACTCTTTACTGTCGGCGTGTTTGCGCACCATGTTGACGGAGGCTGCCGGGCTACCTGCGCCGGTCATCAGTCCGGTCGCGCCACGTACTATTTCGATGCGGTCATAAATCGCGGTATCCGAGGCAGTGTCACCGTAGTTCCATGAATCCCCCATTGAAGTGGGGATGCCATCATAGGTGAAGTTGGTCAGTAAAAAACCGCGGGAATAGTAGTAAGCGCGTTCGCTGTCATCCTGGCTACTGGTAATCCCGGTGGCATTTTTCAGCACGTCACTAATGGTTTGCAACTGCTGATCCTGCATACGCTGCTGGGTAATCACGCTTACGGACTGCGGTACATCGCGCGGCGTCAACAGCAACTTGGTTCCGGCACGCGTGGTTTTCACCTGGTAATCTGTCTTGTCCTGCGCGGTAGAGTTGCTATCGGTATTGGCATTCACCACCAGGTCCTGCTGCGTCGCGGTGGTATCCGCCGCCAGGGCGGGGTTGAGAAGGGCGTGTACCGCCATTGCCAGTAATGACACGGTAAAGGTTTTACGGATGCCAGGTGCGCGAGATCCCGCACAAGTTTCCCTGCGATTCAAAGACATAGTATTTCCCGCCAAAAAATAACGTGGTTTGCTGTTGTGTCGCTTCTGATTTTTATTACACCGCTTACGTCATGCTGCGGCATTTAACGCTAAGAAGCGCATAAATTGAGAAAGCCAATGATAATCATTTGCTTTAAAAATTCTAAAAAGGTTTCATTCAAATGTGTAAGTATTTATATAAGTGATATAAATCATATGGATATAGAAAAATTAAACCTTTTAGTTGCGGACGTTTACGCTTTTTTGACCGTGAATTCATCGTTAAAACCGGGCGATTCCCGCTAAAAATCGCGTATGCGCTGAGATCAGACGGGGTGTAGTGACCTGCTGTTTGCCACGCATTTGCTTAGTTTTCGTTAATACGTATGATTCTCATTCTTTCTACGATCCTTCCGTTATGGCTACCGCCTGCCGGAATCCGTTTATCCATTGATGGAGTTCAGAATGAAATCGTTTTTCAGTCCGCGTCAGGCCGCCATTGCCGCCGCAGTCATCGCCGCCTTAAGTCTGACGGCATGCCAGGCTCCGGCCAAAAAAGCAGAAGTGCCTGCCGCCGCAGTGAAGCCCGTGGATACGCGACTGACTCAGCGTGTACTGGGCGACGGTCTGTATGAACTGGCGTATTCTCCAGCAGTGAATGCGCTGTATGTCGCCAGCGCTCAGGGCTTTAAAGACGTGAACGGCGGGATGATCTATCGTCTCGATCCAGTGACCCTGGCGACCCAGGGTGAAACCCACACTGATCTGAAGAACTTCGGTATGGCCATTGAGGGCGAAGGCCGCGTGTTCTACACCACCAATTCGCTCGATGGCGGGGTGTCTAAAGTGGATGCACAAAGCGGTAAGGTGCTGGAGCGCCTGATGCTGGGTGGCAAGAAGGATAAAGAGGGTGATGTGCCGGGCGCGCGTGAAATGTTGCTGCATGGCAATGAATTATACGTAGGCCGCGTGGCGGATCCGGGCTTTATCTCGGTGGTGGATACCAAAACCTTCAAACTGAAAACCACTATCAAGAATGCCGGTAAGTGGGTAACGGGGATCATTTACTCGCCGCTGACCGATCGTGTTTATGCTGCCAATGGCGCAGGTGAGATTGTGGTGATTAATCCGCGTACGCATAAAATCGAGCAGCGCTGGACAGCGGGTGATGGCAAGGAATATCTGTTCCTGAATATGGCCGAAGATCCGGCCACCGGTCGTCTGTTCGTCACAGACGATTCCAAAGGCAAAACCACCCTGGTATTCGACGAACACAGCGGCAAAGTGATCAAACGTATTCCGGGCGATGCGCTGGGTATCAAATTCAACGCCAAACGCAATGAGATCTATATTTCTCAGCGTGAGTCGAAGAAAGTACTACAACTGGATGCCACCAGCTACGCAGTGAAAAACAGCTGGTCATTCGATACCAACCCGAACAGTTTGCTGGTTTCGGCTGATGGTCAAACGTTGTATGTCTCTCTGAAGCAGGCGTTTAATAAAGACAACTCCACGCAGGGCAAAGACAGCGTGGCGCGGATTGCGCTGAAGTAAATCTACCAAGGGAGGCTTGAGTGCCTCCCTCTTTTGCAAAATGCTAAAGCGGGGAAATTCTTCGCCAGATCACATTATCGACCAACCCGCTGGCATTCATTGCTGCTGAAATATCACTGCTAACCATTGCTGCACAAGGAAAAGTGGTTTTATTGGTGGGTAAAAGACGCTCCTGCCAGTCTTCAACACGTCCTCTGGTTTTTAATTGATCGTCTTCCCTATATTGTGCCAGGCCAAATGAGGCTACCAACTCAGGCCATAAATGACGCAGATCGCCAAGAAAAGCATGAGCCAGCGCACGGAAAGGGGTAGGTGATAAATATTCAGAACCACAATAATAGTTTGAAGCGAGTTTTATTAAGAAGTCAGCGATACTCAGGGATAAAATGGCCTTTTGTTGGGTAACACTCAATCTATCACCCGCGATGTTTAATGCTGGATGCTGACAGGCAGTTGCCAGAAGCGTATCTCGCCTTAAACGGGAGTTATCTTTATCGTCAACATCAAAATATAAGTGTAATGCTTTTTTTAACAGGATTTCATCCGCCAATGCCGTAAGTTCCATTTTTGTTGTTGGTTTATGGTGAACCAGGGCGTTGATATGTGAATGTATAACTGTAAGGCGGAGAATATCTGAGCTGGTGAGTGTTTCCGTTACTGTCATGGGAAGATTATCAATATTCAGGAGTGCGTCGAGAATATGATATGTTTCCTTATCAAGTTTAAAATGCCGAATCATAAACGGAAATCTTGCACAAATACTATCATTGAGGCTTTTTTCTGCCGGAAGATACAAAACGCGCATCTCTTCATCAACACCAATCGGAATGATGTGGCTGTAATCAAACGCGTCATGATGTTGCAATGAATGCACAGCATCAGACGACAAATAAAAGCCATTCACCCCGGTTTCTGAACGCCAGCGGGGATGGATGAAAACCCAATGAAAATCATCCGGTTCATCAATGCCAAGCGTACCAGAAATATATTCTCTTGCTGCCTGTATCTGTGGTATTTCGATGCTGAATTTTTGTTTGAGTTCAGGATGCTGCTTATACAATTGATAAGCCAGAAATTGATATTTAAGGCGATGATTGCTTTTTGCAGAAAGCTTCATCAGGTAATCAGCACAGACAGACCTGAAATGATCTGGGTAATCTGACAATAAACGATCTCTCAACGGATGCAACATAACTGAGATGAGATTATCGCAGAAATTACGAATGCATTCGACATCCTGATAGTCTGGTTGGGTCAGATGCTGAAGTAACCCATTTGCCACAGGCGACGGGATAATGGTTCTGCCATTGACGAAAAAATGTTCAATGAGTGCCTGGACCATTTGCTGAGCAAAATCTTTTTTAACTTTAATATTATTAATACTGTCAAACATCGCAGGGATATCTCCTTGCGCACCCTCTTGTCGACTATACATTCTCTCCCAATTGTTAAACTGTTGCTTATTAAGTTTTATATCGCCCGCCTCGTAATCATCATCAAAATAGGCGTCAGAAAAATCACAACGAATGGCGATAAAATCTTGAAATTTTGGTTTATAAAAAAAGGTTTTCTTAAATTCAATATCAGCGAAGACCAGATGATCAGATGTAATATGATTGAATTCAATATTCATCATGGATTTTCGCATGTTGCGTAAAGAACTATCAATCATGCCGAAATTATTTTTTCTGACAATCTCTGCGGGTAACGAGGAAAAAAGCACAGAGTCCAGGTTGGAATGATTAAAGGAAACATCTGACATAACATCATTAGTAGGAAGAATAAAATCGACGCCGCGCCAGGTGTTTTTACTGGCATTGACATGCTTGAAAAGCGCAGGGGCGACTCTGATTGGCTGAGTTGATGAGCCGTCAAGCTGTAGGTTCTGCATCTGAAAATCTGAAAAAAAACCGGATATTTCAGCAGAATGCCTGGTGTTCGGGTAACTGATGCTGCAATCAGTCAATGTTGTCACCACGTTGCCAATGGCACCCGCCAAATTACAATTCATAAAACGGAACCCTCCTGACGCAAAACTATCACGGGGGAAATGTGCAATATGCCTGGCATTCATATTCTTACTATTGATTTGAATCTGATTAATGTCCTGCATCGGAACACAAGATTGCGGCCAGGTTTTCATCATGTCGGTGCAAAAATTCTTGTGACTGGTATTGGCTAAGTACATCGCCGTTGCATCAAGCATGTCTGCCAGGTTCAAATCTGGCGCGCCAGGGTTCCTGTATTGCTGGGCGGCATAGCTATACAAGATGTCATGGTCTTTTTTATCGGTAACCTGCGTTGCTAAATGGGTTAAATCAGTAATGTAAGGCGATAGTAACCTGTTTATAACTGTTGAAAATTCCGGGCGGCGTTTGGGGAGGGAATCAAGGCAGGATGTTATTTCTTCGCAATAGGGAAAGTCACAGACATTGATGTTTACATCAAATATTTTTTCCCATATAACTCCCATGTTATATACGTCAGTTCTGGCGGTAAACTTTCCTCTCCTGACCTCAGGGGAAAGGCACGTTATACTCAACATGCCGATTGAACTAAGATGGCTAACTGCCACATCATTATTTACTGTCAATTTTAGACGCTGAAGTAACTGCCAGATTATTGGTGTGGGATTTAGATGGATGTTAAGGTCGCATGTCCTTAACATGATATTATCAAGATTAAGATAACCATATGATTCTGTTTTTAATTCAGGTGTGAGGCGAAGTTTCTGACGAAATTCAGCGACTGCTGCCAGGATTTTGATAAAAATATTCTTTTTATTGACATAGGTAACAACGGCTGAAGGGAAGCCGCGCTTAATCCGGTTGTTCTCTTTTTCACACCATTCTCGCAGTGTGGTAAGTCCATCTGTTTCCATCAGCGTAATGATAACGGTGCGTGATATTCCGTTGTTGTCGGGGAGGTTCAGTCCGGCGACAGTTATTCTCTCGTCGTCTGCGTACAAAGTCTGAAAAGGGGTAACGATCGAACCGAGATCTTCATGTGATATAGACTTTTTTATATCAAATAATGTGGCTTCAAAACATCGGTGTCTTTCACCTGTCAGGTAATAGGTTTCAATCGGCAATCCGGCCTTGTAATTAAATATTCCAGTTTGAATCCCCCAGTGTTGACAGGAGGGAAATAATTGTTGCCCTATGAGTTCCAGTGCCAGCGATTTTTCGTTGCGTGCGTTAAAAATCCGTCTAAGGTGTTCTTCATGGTTATCCATAAAGGCTATGATCTGCGGGTAACGTGTTCTCTCCAGGGTGTTTTTGTCTTTAATAAAGGTGGATAATAACCCTTGTTTGTATTTGGGGTGTAACTGTTCAAAAACCGCCTCTATGGCAGGCTTCAGATAAAAAGATAACGATCCCGTTTCCGGTTTTTCTTTGTCGAGAGAGAAAAGCAAGGCTTCAAAATGAGAAAGATGATTCGAACCTCTGCTGACAAAGATATCAATAATTAGCAACAAAACATTGCCTGGTTGTTCGGGGCTTTCAGCAAACCACGCTTTCAGACATTTAATGATTTCCTGAATATCACTGGAACTATATTTCAACAGTCGGTGTAACATCTCACCTCTTTTCGAACCGTTAACATTGTTTGTGATGCCAGAGGTCGAAGGGCGAATAGAGGTATTATGAAGTGCGGTAACCGGTAAGCCTGAAGTAGCAGCATCTTGCGGTGTGTGAGAGGCAGAGGTGCTGAGGGTATTTACAGAATTAAGCATAGTTATGTTTCGAACTCTTGATCCTAAATGATTCATTTTGAACATGTACAAAAAAAGAATTATTAAAAAAAACTGATTTTTATATGAAACACGACATTTGATTTCTGAATAAGAAAAAAATTATGATGGCGTTCATTGACGGAGGGTAAAGGTAATGCCGCAACACTATTTCTCTCAGCAAAACTTCGATATTCGCCTTGAATGGGGAAGCCTTGCTGCTGAATACCTGGCGCAACATGCAGAATGCGTCATTATCGTTGATGTCATGTCGTTCTCCACTTGTGTTAGCCTGGCGAATGATCAGGGGGCTTTGATTGCCCCGTGGCCGTGGAAGGATGAGTCTGCTCAACGCTATGCCGCTGAAATTGGCGCGCAAGCCGCCAGTGTTGATCGTCGTTTCTCTGAGCACACATTTACCTTATCTCCCGCATCGTTGTTAAAAATACCTTCTGGCTCAAGGCTGGTGCTGCCATCGCCCAATGGCTCAACTGTCGCATTCAAGGCACGAGAGAAGGGGGTAAAGGTGTTTAGCGCCGGGCTGCGCAATTGCCAGGCCACGGCCAATGCCTGTCGGCATTTTCACTCGATCCTGCTCATCCCCTGTGGTGAACGCTGGCCAGATGGCAGTTTACGTCCGGCGATTGAAGATTATGTCGCGGCGGGTGGCATTATTGCGGCCTTGGGTGAACGTTGTCGTTCACCGGAAGCGGAAATGTCGCTGGCGGCGTATCAATCTGCGCGGCAGCATGATTTTGCTGCTCTACGCCAATGCTCATCGGCACTGGAGTTGATTGAAAGAGGCTTTGCCACAGATGTTGACCTCTGTCTGGCACAGGATAAGAGCCAGGTTGCCTGCCAACTGATTGACAACTTTTTTATCCCTCAGCCAGTCCCGTAGCGGCGCGATTTATCGCGCGTCTTTACGTCGCAACATGACAACAAGTGCGCGATAAATCGCGCCGCTACGCCTGCAACGGTTTGTTAGGCTACGAGCCCACTTTCTGACCAATACCGCTCATCTCTGACGCAAAAAGTTCATCTCGTATGGAATTTGTTTAACTTTCATTTAATATATTAATAACTAGCGCAATTATGAGTCATTTAATTAATGTTGCGTTGTGTGATTGTTAATATTCGAAGCAAATCAATAACAGCGAATCATGATGTCTTTCGCCTCCGCACTGGCGGGGGTGTTGAGTAATGTGAAAAAGTCAGGGAAACAACATGTTGCAGTCAGACGATCTTTCCGTCGGGAAGATCCAACTCTCACGCCGGAAAGTGCTGCTTTCTGGCGCGGTGATCATTGCCGGTGGCCTGGTCACCTCCGCGCTGCCGTCATTTGCGATGGCGCAGCCGTCAAAAAGTTTTGTTCCTTTTATGCAAATTTCCCGCCTGCTGGTAAACCATCAACTGGATGACGCAGTGGGGCAACGCATGCTGGCGCTGCTGGAAAGCGAAGAGCAGGGGCTGCCGGATAACATCAAGCAATTGCTGACCATCGCCCGTGCGCACAATGCCTTCAAAGTAGAAGATTTCTTCCCGGCAATCCCGCAGGGCGCGTTGCAGGATCTGGCCCACAAAATCATCTTTGGCTGGTACACCGGCAGCCTTGCCCCCACGCGATCGGCCAAAACCTTCGCCTATGAACAGGCACTCACCTGGCATACCACGCTGGATGTGATCACCATTCCGTCTTACGGCATCAGTGGTCCGAACAACTGGCAGCGTGCTAACACCCCGGTCCTTCCCGTACCGCAATTCTGAATCTGATAAGAAGACAATTATGGCAGCCCCAAATCAGTCACCTGTGGTGATCGTCGGTACCGGCGTGGTCGGTGTGGTGATCGCAGAGCAACTGCTGGACGCCGGTATTCCGGTCCTGATGCTGGAAGCCGGTCCGCGCGTCTCGCGTGCCGAGATCGTGGAGAACTACCGTAATCTGCCGCTGGCAGCCAAAGGTAACCCAATAGAGTGTTATCCCTCGCGCGAATGGGCGCCGCACCCGGAACCGGCGGGTGCAGGCAAAGGCTATCTGCAACTCAGCGGTAATGATTCCTATGCGCAAAGTTATGTGCGTTATGCCGGTGGTTCAACCTGGCATTGGGCGGGTACCTGCTGGCGTCTTACGCCTGCGGATATGCAGCTACACAGTCGTTATGGCGTGGGCCGCGACTGGGCCTTCGACTACGACACGCTCGAACCTTACTACGTGCGCGCCGAGTACAAACTGGGGATCTGTGGCCCGGACGATCCGGCGCTGCAATGGCCGCCAAAGCGCTCAAAACCCTATCCGATGCCAGCGCTGCCGTTTGGACCAGGCGAAGCGCGTTTTACTGACGTGGTGCGTGAGAAGCTGGGCCTGCATAACATCCCGACGGCGCAGGCACGTAACAGCGGCACCTCATACGATGATCGTCCAGCCTGCTGCGCCAATAATAACTGCGTGCCGGTGTGTCCGGTTGGGGCCAAATATGATGGCGCCACCGCGTTGTCGCGGCTGGAAGCCAAAGGCGCAACCATTCTCTCGAACGCCGTGGTGTGGCGCATTGAAACCAACGCAAAAAACCACATCGAAGCGGTGCATTACTATGACCAGCACAAGCAAACCCATCGCGTCAGCGGCAAGCTGTTTATCATCGCCTGTAACGGGCTGGAGACGCCCAAACTGCTGCTGATGTCGGCAGATGCCCGCAACCCGCACGGTATTGCCAACAGTTCGGATCAGGTCGGACGCAACATGATGGATCACCCGCAAATCACCATGACGGTGACGCTGGACGAACCTTACTGGGCGGGCGTGGGGCCGGTAGTGAACAGCGGCATTATGGAAACCTCGCAGGGCGATTTCCGTTCCGAGCACGCCGGAGCCTATTTCCGCTTCAACAACTTTGCCCGCAACCGTTTTGTCACCTTTGGCGCGTTACAGAAAGGGCTGGTGGGCAAAGCGCTGGATGAAGAGATCCGCCGCATGACCGCCTGCACCGCCGACATTGTGCTGGCGCATGAGATCCTGCCGGATGCCAACAACCGTCTGACGCTTTCCGACAAAAAGGACTGGCTCGGCTTGCCGAAACCGGCAATTCATTACGACGTTGGTGACTACGTCCGTCGTTCCTATAACGACTACTCAAAGCCGATTGCCGACCGTATCGCGGAGGCGATGGGCGCTATCGATAAGAAGTTTTCCAAACAGTTCAACCAGAGCAAACACATCATGGGCGGCACCATTATGGGCAACGACCCGGCCAATTCGGTGGTGGATAACGTCTGTCGTGCACACGATCACCACAACCTGTTCCTGCCGGGCGGCGGGGCAATGGCGAGCACCGCCTGCGGCAACAGCACCCTGACTATGGTGGCGCTGGCGTTCAGGGCCGCTGATGCCATCGTCAAACAGGCACAGGAGGCGTGATGATGCTGAAGTTCAAACTCAATGCGCTGGCGTTGATGCTGGCACTCGGCTGTGGCGCAGCCCATGCCGCCAGTGATGATGCGCTGATCAAGAAAGGTGAATATCTGGCGGTGGCTGCCGACTGTACCGCCTGCCATACCGCATCAAGTACACAGCCTTTTGCCGGGGGCAAGGCCATTGCTTCGCCGGTTGGCGCTATCATCGCCACCAATATCACGCCGTCGAAAACTGACGGGATCGGCGATTACAGCGAGCAACAGTTTGCCGATGCGCTGCGTAAAGGCATCCGCGCTGACGGTGCACATCTCTATCCGGCGATGCCTTACACCGCGTATGCCACGCTGACTGACGACGATATTCATGCGCTGTATGCGTATTTTATGTCGGGCGTGCAGGCGGTCGATCACCCCACGGCACAGACGCATCTGCCGTTCCCGCTGAACCTGCGGTTTTCCATGATGTTCTGGAATGCGTTGTTCCTGAAAGCGCCAGGTTATCAGCCGGACGCCGCACAAACCGCCAGCTGGAACCGGGGGCGTTACCTGGTGGAAGGGGCGGCGCACTGTAGCACCTGCCATACCCCGCGTGGTTTCCTGATGCAGGAGAAAACCGCTGATGCCTTTACCGGTGCACAGGTGGGTTCGTGGTATGCACCGAACATTACCGCTAATCCGGTCAGTGGCATTGGCCAGTGGTCGCAGCAAGAATTGGTGACATACCTGCGAACAGGTCGTCTGGCTGGCAAGGCGCAGGCGGCGGGTAGCATGGCGGAAGCCATTACCCACAGCTTCCAGCATCTGTCGGATGCCGATCTGACGGCGATCGCCGAGTATATGCAGAGCGTGCCGGATCATACCGCCTTCGCTTCCGGCCCTGCGCGATTCACCCAGGGAACGCCCGGCAACAACCTTGTCGCCTTCCGGGGGCAGGCTTTTACGCAACCGGTCAGTGATGAGGGAGCACGGCTTTTCTCGGGTAACTGCGCCTCCTGCCACGGCAGCAGTGGGCAGGGTACCAAAGATGGTTTCTATCCCAGCCTGTTCCATAACAGCGCCACGGCAGAGCGTAATTCTTCTAATCTTATTGCGACTATTCTGTTCGGTGTCGAGCGTGATACCGCGCAGGGCAACGTGTTTATGCCGCCCTTTGGTGCACAACCGAACGCACTTAACCACCTGAATGATCAACAAGTCGCCACCTTGTCGAACTGGATTCTGCATCGCTACGGCAATCAAGGCGTGACGGTGTCACCTGAGCAGGTGGCTGAAATCCGCGCTGGCGGTCCTTCGTCGCCGCTGGTACTGCTGGCACAGTTCGGGGTTGCTGGCGCTGTGCTGGCCGCGATCATCGTGCTGATTTGGCTGTTATGGCGTCGTAAACGTTAACCCCTTACCACTGGAAAATAGTATGAAGCTCTACTCACGCCGTCGTGTGCTGAAGATGGCCGGCCTGGTGGTCATCACCAGCGCCGCAGGTCATCTGTTGCCGCTCCCGCGTCTCAATGCCGCGCAATCGCTGGCCAATGCATCCGCGCAGGCGGATTTTATTCAGGTTTCTCAATGGCTGACGCAGCAGGAGAACCTCAACAGCGCCGTTGCTCATGCGTTGCTGATTGCCCTGAATCAAACCCAACAGAATTTCATGGCCGGACTGACGCAGCTTAAAGCCTTGCTGCAAAGCCAGCCGGAGCTGCTGCAACAGGAGCAACTGACCTTTGCCGCCAGTGATGCGGCCAGCGAGAAACTGGCGCAAGTGATTCTCGCTGGTTGGTACAACGGCGTGGTCGGCAAAGGCAAACATGCGCTGTACGTCACTTACGTAAATACGCTCGCCAACCAACTGGTGAATGACAAACTGGTGCCACCGAGTTTCTCGTATGGCAAATGTGGCAGCTGGGCGCAACAGCCCTGATTTTTAAGAGCAATGTCGTTAATGAATAATAAAAATTCTGCCGATGTGGTGGTGATTGGCGCGGGCGTCAATGGATCACTGCTGGCAACCCGACTGGCAAAAGCGGGTAAATCGGTCCTGTTGCTGGAATCGGGTCCGAAAGTGGGTCGTGACGAGCTGGTGGCGCGTTTTCGCGCCTCGGCGTTCAAATCCGATTTTATGTCGCCATATCCGTTTTCCGAGCTGGCACCGCAGCCGCGTTACACGCCGGAACCGAATGATTACCTGCATCAACTGGGGCCGCACCCGTTTGCCGCTCAGTACATCCGTATGTTTGGCGGGACCAGTTGGCACTGGGCAGCGCAGTTATGGCGCTTTGTTCCCAACGATTTCCGTCAGCAAACGCAATATGGCGTGGGTAAGGACTGGCCGTTTGGTTATGACGAGCTGGAACCTTACTACTATGAAGCGGAAGTCATTGCCGGAGTGGGTGGATCACCCGATAACGGCTCTCCGCGCAGCAAACCTTACCCGATGGAACGCGTACCGGCCTCCTGGCTGCAACAGCGCGTCACTGCGCGGCTGGCACCGGATTTTACCGTACTGGATGACAGCACCGGGCGTAACAGCCACAGCTATGATGGCCGTCCCGCCTGCTGCGGTAATAACAACTGTATGCCCGTGTGCCCGATTGATGCGCAGTATCACGGCGGTCTGGCGGCACAACAGGCACAGGACAGCGGCGTGCAGGTGATCACCGAAGCGGTGGTGTATCAACTGGAGCATGATGCACAGGGCAAGATTGTCGCCGCCAACTACTACGACTGGAATAAGGTCAGCCATCGCGTAACCGCAGAAACTTTCGTGCTGGCAGCCAACGCCATTGAAACGCCAAAGCTGCTGCTGATGTCGGCCAGCGACAGGTTTCCACAGGGAATTGCTAACGCGCGCGATAACGTGGGGCGCAACCTGTGTGATCACCCGGCCATTGGTGTCACCTTTGATGTGGATGAAGAAATCTGGCCTGGCCGTGGGCCGGTCAGCCCGTGCTCCATCGGTCAGTATCGCGATGGCGATTTCCGTCGCGAACATGCGCCATTCCGTATCGATATCTCCAACGCCTCCCAGGTCGCGGCAGTGACCAAAGAAGTGCTGGCGGAAGGCTTCTTCGGTAAGAAATTGCAGGAGGAGATCCGTTTTCGCGCGGCGCGTCGCCTGAGTATCAAAAATGCGATGGAGCAGCTTCCCGATCCAGATAACCGTGTCACGTTGAGCAGCAACAAAGATGCGCTTGGCTTGCCGACACCGGCGCTGTACTGGAATGTCAGCGATTATGAGTTGAAGGGGATAGAAAAAACCCGCGCGTGCTATGACGCCATCGCGGCAAAGCTGGGGGCGACCAACATCAAACACAGCAAAAGCGGCAAATTTTCCAACCGTCAACATATCACCGGCACGCTGTCGATGGGGATCGATCCGGCGACCAGCGTCACCGATGCCTGGGGACGCGCGCACGATCATCACAACCTGTTTATGGTTGGCACCGGCGTGATGCCCACGGTCGGCACCTGTAACGTGACACTGACTGCGATGGCGCTGGCGCTGCGCACCGCCGATAAAATTTTGCAGGAGACGCAACATGGCTAAGCAATGGAAAGCATGGCTGGCTGCGGGTGTGCTGGCTGTGGTCGCAGTTCAGGCTCAGGCTGCCGATCAACAGGCGCAGATCAAACGTGGCGAATATCTGGCGATTGCCGGTGACTGCGGCGCCTGCCACAGCGAGGAAGGTAAAGCGCCGTTTAGCGGCGGGCATGCCATCGCCAGCCCGTTGGGCACTATCTTCAGCACCAATATCACGCCGTCGAAAACCGCCGGGATTGGGAATTACAGCGAAGCGCAGTTTGCGGCCGCGTTGCGTCAGGGGATACGCGGTGACGGCAGCCAGCTCTATCCGGCGATGCCATACACCGCCTATGCGAAACTGAGCGATGAAGATGTGGCGGCGTTGTACGCGTATTTTATGCACGGCGTGCAGCCGGTGGATGAGCAGCCGCAGAAAACCGCGTTGCCATTCCCGTTCAATCTGCGTTTCAGTATGGCGGCGTGGAACTGGCTGTTCCTCGACAAACAGCCCTTCCAGCCTGACGCCACGCAATCGGACGAGTGGAATCGTGGTGCTTATCTGGTACAGGGGTTAACCCATTGCAGCACCTGCCACACGCCGCGTAATTTCCTGATGGCGGAGCAGTCGGCAAAAAATCTTCAGGGGGCTTCGCTGGGTACCTGGTTCGCGCCGGATATCACCGCCGCCACGTTGCAGGGCAAACCGCACTGGACGCGTGAGATGCTGGCTGACTACCTGGCGACCGGCCATGCCAGCAATGGCGCGACGGCGGGTGGACCGATGCTGGAAGCGATCGATAAAAGCTTCTCACGCATGACGCCGGAAGATCGCCAGGCGATCGCCACTTATCTGCTGCCGGCAGAGGCGGCAACCCAGGCGAGCGCGGCGAAACCGGGCCTGACGGCGGTGCAGGGCGATGACACGCCACAGGCCAGCCTCAGCAGTGGTGCCGTCCTGTATCGTAGCAACTGCGCCGCCTGTCATAACCTCGCGGGTCAGGGATTAAATGGTCTGCCCGCGCTGCAAAATCATCCGGTGCTGAATAAGCCAACGGCAGATAACGTAGCAATGGCGGTGTTGCAGGGTGTCTGGCCGGAAAAAGATCAGGGGATGATCGGTTTTGCCGCGTCGCTCAGTGACGCGCAGATTGCCGATATCACCAATTACGTGATGCAGGATATCGGGCACAGTCAGGTGCAGATCAGCGCCGATCGAGTGAAAACCCTGCGGGCGGGTGGAGCCACATCCCCCTTAATGTGGATGGCGCGAGCGGGTATGGCGCTGGCAGGGGTGGTGATCGTGCTGGTGTTGTGGTGGTGGCGCAGAAAACGCGTGCATTAACAGCACGCACCCGGCAGGGGGCGCGAGCAATCGCGCCGCTATGCCGGGTGCACCTCTTCAAATATTTTGAATGCTTTCAGCAAAAGCCCCCGCTGTTACTCACCACGCGACAGATTTATTCTCCCTCATATCAGGTCACACGATGCCACAACGGCAAAAATATCGCGTCAATCAGAGGGGAATCATATGCATAATAATCATGAAGTCGCAGCTCAGGCGGCGGCATTTGTTCAGTCGCTCAAATCACATCGCCATGCCAATATGCCCGCGATTCGTTTCCGCCACTGGCCGCAATTTATCTCGACGGTGCGCGAATTAATGGAAAAAAATTAACACAACCTGACCAGTGACAATATTTCCTGCTTCTGTATTTGCAAATCCTTCAGAAACTTCCCAGACTTTAAGCTCTATTTAAATGTTTCTTAAGGATAAACCATGCGAAGTTTTCTGGCGGCTTTGTATGTGGTTCTGTTTTTCTCTGTGGCCCCCGTTCAGGCTGAAGGCACCCTCAGCAACGGATGGAACTGGTTAACCAATGATATTTCCCAGACCTGGGAACAACCGCAAAATTACGATCTCTATCTACCGTTTATCGCCTGGCATGCCCGTTTCGCCTACGACAAAGAAAAAACCGATAACTATAACGAAACGCCGTGGGGCGGTGGTTTCGGTGTCTCCCGTTATAATGACGAGGGTAATTGGAGCGCGCTCTACGCCATGATGTTTAAAGACTCGCATAATATGTGGCAGCCGATTGTCGGTTACGGGTGGGAAAAAGGTTGGTATCTCGATAATGCGCATGATTTTCGCCTCGGGCTTGGTCTGACGGCGGGTATCACCGCGCGTGACGACTTTGCGAATTACGTGCCGCTGCCGATTGTGCTGCCGCTGTTCTCGGCGGGTTATAAGCGCGCAACCGTGCAATTTACCTATATCCCCGGCACCTACAACAACGGCAATGTGCTGTTCGCGTGGCTACGTATCGGTTTTTAAATCACGGGAAATTATATGGCGATGTCGCGCGTGCAACAGTGGCTGAACCGGCCAGGGCCAACTCTGATCTCGTTGCTGAAACTTATCCTGGCGGGCATTGTGATCATCGCCGTCATTTTCCTGATTGCGCGTATTTATCAGTCTGAACGTGGTGCACCGCTTCAAAGCTGGCATACCTGGTCAGCGGATGAGATGAACGAAAAAGAGATCGACCACGCCACTTTCGCCGATTATCAGGCGCGGGAAGCGGCGATTTTCGCCGAGATGCAACGCGACATTACCAACACCCTGGACGATGCAGAAAAAACACCGCTCAATCGCTACTACGCACAAAGCCTGGTTTATCCGGCGCGCTTTCAACCAGACTGGAATCGTTCATTTATTCTGATGCCGCAAAGCACGCCGCGCGGCGCGGTGGTTCTGCTGCACGGTCTGACCGACTCCCCCTACAGCATGCGCTATCTGGCAGAAGATTATCGTCAACAAGGATTCGTGGCGGTGGTGCCACGTTTGCCGGGGCATGGCACGGCACCGGGCGCGTTAACCCGCGTCAACTGGGAGCAGTGGCTGGCGGTGACCCGACTGGCGGTGCGCGAAGCGACAAGGCGTGCCGGTAAAGCGGTGCCGCTGCACCTGGTGGGATATTCCAACGGCGGAGCGCTGGCAATGAAGTATGCGCTGGATGCGCTCAACGATCCAGCGCTGCGCCAGCCGCAACAGATTGTACTGCTGTCGCCCATGATTGGTGTAACGACCTTCGCCCGTTTTGCTGGCCTGGCGGGCCTGCCTTCGGTGTTACCGGCTTTTGCCAAAGCGGCCTGGCTGAATGTGATGCCGGAGTTTAACCCCTATAAATACAACTCGTTTCCGGTCAAAGCGGCGCGCCAGTCGTGGCTGCTGACGCAGGCGCTACAACAACAAATTTTGTTGCAATCACACCATCAGGGGCTGGCTAGCCTGGCGCCGGTATTAACCTTCCAGTCAGTGATGGATTCCACCGTCAGCACCCGCGCGGTGGTGGCATCGTTGTACCGTCATCTGCAAAGTCGCGGCAATCAGTTGGTGATTTTCGATATTAATCAGGCCGCTGAACTGCGCGCCTTATTACGCCCCGATTTGAACAACGCCGTCAGCAACCTGTTACCGCCTGCACCGCGTCCCTATGCGACAACGGTGATCACCAATGCGACACCCGCCACCGCCGACACGGTGGCGCGCAACACGCCGGCCAATCAACGGACGGAAACGGTGCAGCCGCTGCATATCGCCTGGCCGCCTGGGATGTACTCCTTGTCTCATGTGGCGGTGCCATTCCCGCTGACGGATTCGTTGTACGGGCTGCAACCTGCGGAGAAGAACCAATTTGGCATCAGCCTGGGCGCGATTTCATTACGTGGTGAGAGCAATACGCTGAGCGTCGGGCTGGATACCTTGATGCGCGCCAATTCGAATCCGTTTTTTGACTATATGATGGCGCGAATTAACCACCATATTGCCTGTAGTCACCAGCCTGATATCGCAACCTGTTTTGGCGAGCAGTAAAAAAAAGCAAAAATGTTCCGAATAGAAATGGCGGCTGCGCTGTTTACTCTCTGACAAGGTCACTTCGATGCCATTTCGTGAGGATACATGATGAAAACGAACAACAGGGTTCGCTGGTTAATCCTGCCTGCTTTGCTGATGGCGCTACATCTCCCTGCCGCGCTGGCTGCCGGGGACGATAGCAGCGAAAGCAAAACGCCAGATTGCCCGAAAGGCCAGGTGTGGGACAGCAAATCCAAAAGCTGTGTACCGGATAAAACCAGCTCGCTGAGCGATGAAGACAAAACCAATTACGCTTACCATCTGGCGAAAAAGGGGGAGTATCAGGCGGCAATCAACCTGCTGGATACGCTGAAAAATCCCAACACCAAAGAGGCCTGGAATTATCGTGGTTACGCCACGCGTAAGCTGGGACGTACCGACGAAGGGATGAGTTACTATCAACGTTCCATCGCCCTCGACCCGCACTACGCCAAAGTGCGTGAGTATCTGGGGGAAGCCTGGATGACCAAAGGCCGACCGGATCTGGCGAAGGAACAACTGTCCATTATCAAAACCCTGTGTGGCGTGAGCTGCGAGGAGTATCGCGATCTGCAAGCCGCCATTGAAGGGCATCCGGAATCGTGATGTTTCCGCTGCGTGGAGGAGCGAAAAATCACCAGCTCTGAGGTTCGTCAGCAGCTTGCGGCGCATTTGGTCCGTTTGTGGCGGTACGCGATGGTGTTATCGCGGAACCGCGACGTGGCCGAAGAGCTGGTGCAATCCACCTGCGTGCGGGCGCTGGAGCGCAGCGCCCAATTTACGCCGGGAACGCGCATCGACCGCTGGCTGTTTAGCGTGTTGCATTCGGTGTGGATCAATGAACTGCGCGCCCGGCGGGTGCGCATAGGGCAGGGATTTGTCGCCAGTGACGAGTTGATAGCGCCGGATCATCAGCAACATGATGAGGAACGTATGCAGTTTGTGCAGGTGATGCAGCGTGTCGGTCAGTTACCGGAAGCGCAACGCAACGCGGTGTTTCTGGTGTATGTCGAGGGTTTTACTTATCAGGAAGCGGCGGAAACGTTGGCGGTGCCCGTCGGGACCATTATGAGCCGTCTGGCTGCGGCGCGCGCCACGTTAGCAAACGCGGTTAATGGTCGGTCATCGACCCAGGAGAAACGGCTGTGACTGCGATCCGATTTAGTTTTCCTTATCCTGATGAAGCGATCGTGGCCTGGCTCGATGGCGAAATGCGACCGGATGATGCGCAGGCATTTGAAAAAGAACTGAAGCGCAATCCTGAACTCTCCGCCCGTACGGCGGAACTGATGAAAAGCAATCAACCGTTTGCCGAGGCGTTTGGTTTAATGCTGGCACAGGCCCCGGAACCGCGTATGCAGCAGCAGTTGGCTGGCTTGCTGGCACAGACGCCCCCCATCCCAGGGTCGCCCACTGCGCAGGTCAGTCGTCGTGCCTTGATTGCTGCGTCGCTCGGGTTTCTGCTGGTTGGGACGGGTGTCGGCTATCTGGCTCGCCCACGGGTAAAACCGGATGAAAGTGCCGTTATCCGCGAACTGGAGGCACAATATATGTCGCTCTACAGCCCGGAAACCCTGGCGGATGTCGATAACTCACCGCAGATGTTGCAGCACTCGCTGGCGCGCACCGCGCGCGACCTCGACATCCATCTGACGCTGGCGCAGTTAACCTTGCCGGAAGCGG
This sequence comes from Pantoea phytobeneficialis, assembly GCF_009728735.1. NCBI lineage: Bacteria > Pseudomonadati > Pseudomonadota > Gammaproteobacteria > Enterobacterales > Erwiniaceae > Pantoea > Pantoea phytobeneficialis. The sequence goes on along the minus strand of NZ_CP024637.1, from coordinate 402,331 downwards.
AATTGAAAAGCGTCAGGATGCTGCGTTATGACGATGCGTTGATTTCTCAAATCGCGTGGAATCACAACGATTATGGCCCGATGGCGTTATGCATTTCACGCGAGGAGCAGGCGCAAACCAGCGCGCTGACCGAAGAAAAACGCCACGGGATGAATCTGGTCTGGTGGCGTAATGCGGGATACCAGTTTGTCCTGATTGGCCGTAGTCCCAGTGCGCAGTTGATGCGCACTGCCACAAGGTTAAGCCATATCCTGTAACGGCGCGATGTATCGCGCGGGTTTAAAAACGCAGCGACAGGCAGGTCAATCCGCCATCCATCTTGCGAATTTCACTGGTATCCAGCGCGATGATGGGCATATTTAGGGTACGCAACTGCGCCAGCGTTGCCGGATAACCGGTTGGGGTAATCAGCGTATCATTGATCAGCAGGGTATTTCCGGCGTACATTTCGTCGTCGGGAATAACCAGATGATTGTATTGCGCAAATTGCGGCAGGCGCGCAAATTTTTCTGTGGAAATCAGCGTGTTTTTTCCGACATAGTTTATCGCTGACTTCAGATGCAATCCCTCATCCACCTCAACAGAAGTGACACTGTAACCATAAGGTTCCACCAGACTGGCAAATTCGCGGATCCCGGCCTCATTGGTCCGTGTGGTCAGCCCGATATAAAACGCCTTATCGATCAGCATGACGTCGCCACCTTCCAGCGTGCCTTTGTCACTCATCATCTTCAGTGGGCGAAAATCCTTCAGCACCGCTTTCATCGACTCGACTTCACCCGCGCGGGCGGCGGCACCAGGATGGGTGATCACCGCCAGTTCCGGGATCACCACGGCGGTATCTTCAACAAAATGTGCATCGGGAAAATCCGCTTCGGCGGGTAACAGCGTCACCTTCAATCTGAGCGTTAACATGGCGTTGAGATAATCCCAGAACTGACGGCGGGTGAGTTCAGCGTCCGGTGCGCCCAGAGAGGCGGTGGTCAGGCCCGCCGCGCAGTTTTCAGCCGGGAGTCGAGCAATAATTTGCGTAAAAACCATCTGTTTATCCTTAAGTCGTGGGGTGTCTGACCACAAATCTATCCTTTTCAACTGGCTAAAGACAACTTGACAACGCGGTCCGTATAATGGTTGTATCATACAACCTTATTTAACCGACGTTGATTAACATGACAGAGACCACCCTTATTCAGACCATTCGTGCCGCATCACGCCTGATGGTGCGCGAACTGGGCTTTATGCAAACCACACTGGCGGCGACCAACTATTCCGCTTCGGCGGTGCATACCTTGCTCGAAGTCGCCAACCACCATGCAATCACGGCCGCCCAGCTGGTACACATCCTTGGTCTGGAGAAATCCACGGTCAGTCGGATGTTGGGGAAATTGATCAACGCCGGTGAGCTGGCCGAGTTGCCTTCTGATCAGGACGCCAGGGTGAAGCAACTGGTGTTGACTGAACAGGGCAAGGCCAGTGTCGCCAGAATCAATGTTTACGCCAGCGCGCAGGTGGAACAGGCGTTGGTGCAATTAAATCGGGAGCAGCAGCAGGCGGTCGCCCAGGGGCTATCCGCGTACGCGCAGGCATTACAGGCGCGCCGCGATCATCTACCCACCACGCCGGAGATCGTCATTACCACCGGTTATCAGCCTGGCTTGATTGGCCGGATCGCAGAAATGCACGGCAGCTACTACGCGCGGCAACACGGGTTTGGTCATTTTTTTGAGGGCAAAGTCGCCAGTGGTCTGGCTGAGTTTACCGCTCGCCTGACCTCACCGCGTAATCAAATCTGGGTCGCCAGTCAGCAGGGCCGTATTGTCGGTTCAGTGGCGATAGATGGTGAAGATTTAGGTAACAACGAGGCGCATTTGCGCTGGTTTATCCTCGACGATGGCTGCCGTGGCGCGGGAGTGGGGCGTCAGTTGCTCAATGCTGCCATGATATTTTGTGATGAGCAGGCGTTTGCTGCGGTTCAACTCTGGACCTTCCGTGGCCTGGATGCCGCCCGTCGGCTGTATGAATCCTTTGGTTTCACCCTGACAAACGAATGGCAGGGCGACCAGTGGGGGCAAAGCTTGCAGGAACAGCAGTTTACGCGTCTGGCTAAAGCACGGTAACGTGCTTTTTTGCCAACAGCTGTGCCATGTCAGCCTCCAGCGGTTGGTCCACGATCAGCGTACTGGCGAGGGAGAGATCGCCAATCGCGAAGGCCGAAGCCGAATTCATCTTTTCTTGCGAAACCATCACGACAGTATCAGCAGCCCTGGCGGCCAGTGCACGTTTCACTCCAGCCTCTTCATAATCGCCGGTTGTCAGACCGGCAGTTTTATGTACGCCTGTGACGCCCATAAAAAACAGGTCTGCGTTAATGCGGGCAATTGACTCCAGCATCGCTGCACCGACGGTAACAATGGAGTGCCGAAACAGGCGACCGCCAATAATGATGACCTCCACCTGTGGGTAATTCAGCAACCCCATCGCAATACTTGGGCTGTGTGTAACTGCGGTAAAGGCAAGATCCGCTGGCAGCAGTTTGATCATCTCTGCCGTTGTGGTGCCGCCATCAATAATCACCACCTGGCCCGGCTGAATTAGCTGCACCGCTTTCCGTGCAATCTGTTGCTTTGAACTTATCTGCACGTTTTTGCGTGTTTCGAACGGCGCAATCGCCGCTGAGACGGGCAAGGCTCCGCCATGTACCCGCTGCAACAAACCTTCTGCTGCCAGCTCTCTGAGATCACGACGGATAGAGTCTTCCGATACGGCAAAGCGTTGGCTCAGTTCACTGGATTGCACCTGTTTTTCCTGACTCAGAATGTCAAGAATTTGCTGTTTACGCTGACTTGATAACATGCGCCTTTTTTCCTGATTGTGCTTGTATGTGCACGATTATGCATGCTAGCGTAAAAAATGTCATCTTCAACAGGAATACATCATGAAAGAAACATCATCGCGTGTCAGGCATATCAGAGAACAACTGCTCTCGGATAATTGGTATACGTTGAAAAAATACACTTTCGAGTTTTTACGCGCCGATGGCTGTTGGCAGGAACAAAGCCGGGAAGCCTACGATCGCGGTAACGGGGCGGTGGTGTTGTTATTCAACCGTGAAAAAAACAGTGTCGTGCTGACCCGTCAGTTCCGTTTACCGATTTATCTCAACGGTCACGACGGTTTTCTGATTGAGGCGGCCGCAGGCCTGTTGGACGATGCGTCACCCGAAGAACGTATTATTGCTGAAGCCCAGGAAGAAACCGGCTTTCGCATTCAACGTATCGAAAAAGTGTTCGAAGCCTTTATGAGTCCGGGTTCGGTAACGGAAAAACTCTATTTCTTTCTCGCGGAATATCAGGAACAGGACCGTAACGGCCAGGGAGGCGGACTAGCCGAAGAAGGCGAGGATATAGAAGTTCTGGAATGGCCGCTTACTCTCGCACTTAAGGCGATTGAAACGGGTGAAATGATGGATGCCAAAACCATCATGCTGTTGCAACATCTGGCGTTGCGCCTGCAAGCGGAGAAAACGTCATGCTGATTTTACTGGCGGGACCGGTGCGCAGTGGCACAAATGGCGATCAGGCACTGATTCACGCTAACCTGCGCAAAATGGAACAGGTTGCACTGGCGGTGTATCACAAGGGACATACACCGGTGATCGGCGAGTGGCTGGCATTGCCGCTGGCGCAAATGGCAGGGTCGGAATCGATCGGTGATGAAATCAGCCAACAATTTCTTTATCCGGTCGCCCATCGCTTAATTCATTGCTGCGAGGCGATTCTGCGTCTGCCTGGTGCATCGGCGGGAGCGGATAATGATGTGCGGATTGGGCGGGAGGCGGGCTTGACTATCTTTACCCATGTCGATTCTATCCCCACTATTCAGGTTTAATTATCCAGACACACAGAAACGAAGGGTTTTTGTGTGTCCAGTCGTGGTGTTTATCCTTTCCTGCCGATACGGCGATGGCGCTATTATTTTCCTGCTGAATACCGATGATAACCCTCGAGAAAAATATGTAAAATGCCCATTGCGCCATGTGCATAAAAATAGATTTCAATAAAGGTAGTGAGAAATTTATGCCAGTGGAGCAGGGAATGCGCCAGCGTGGAAGATGCGCCCTGGCTATTATAAACGGCAAACCATAATCCGCCGATAATGGCTACCGCCAACAATGAAACAACACCCAGTCCCTGAATGGTGGCGGCAATTCCACCTGACTGCGCCTCCGGGAGTCGCCCTTTTGCTAACGTCAGTAAATCCTGACGGATAGCGCGAAAGTCGGCCCTTAACCAGGCAAAGTACCAGCTAAATCCGCGTTGGGAAAACATCCACGCCAGCATGACCGCGCCCAGCACAATCAATCCCAGACCAGAAACAATATGCAACCAGGTGATAACCGTTTCCAGCGAGTGGCCGTCTATTGCTTCTCGCTCGGTGAAATTGGAATTAATAATTTGTGCCAGAATCAGGGCGGCCACAATTATATGTAATATTCTAAAGAAAGGGGCATCTTCATGGGGCAGACTGCGCCAGAGATTGATTTTCATACCATAAACCTTTATCAGAGCGGAGAATATTGGCATGAATTCTTTCAGGTGAAGATTAATCGAACCTTAATAAAAAATAAAAACGCGCTGGCATTAGTGTAATTGATAATATTTATCATCCACACTTTCCCCATCCCCACAGGGACGATTCCTGTTATGATTTGGTTAAAATCGGTCGTTGGTTTTATTACAGGAGCGCTCCATGCTGGACATCATGCATTTCCCCCTTTTTCTCGCCTCGGTGTTTTTACTTTGTATTACGCCCGGCCCTGACCTGGCGTATGTGGTGGGGCAAAGCGTGGCGAATGGACGACGTTCCGGGGTGATCTCGGCGGCAGGCGTGGCGCTGGGTAGCTGTACCCATGCGATTGCCAGCGCCATCGGATTGACCGCGCTGATTGCCGCCTCGCCGCTGCTGTTTACGGTGATCAAATATATCGGTGCCGCGTATCTGATTTTTCTCGGCAGCAAAATGGTGTGGAGCACGCTGATGCGGCGACAGGCCGCTTCCGGCGCTGACGAACCGGTCGCTAAATCCACCGCCAGCACCCGCAGCCTGCTGTCGCGTGGCCTGATCACCTCCATTACCAATCCCAAGGTTTTACTGTTTTTTATCGCCTTCTTCCCACAATTTGTGGTGATTGACGGCGCGCATCATGCGCAATCTTTCCTGATTCTGGGCCTGACCTATGCGTTGATTGGTTTCGCCACCGATACCTGTTTTGCGCTGTTAGCCGGTGGGGCTGCCAGCGCGGTCGCGAAAAATGCTGCGATGCAGCGCCTGCTGGATCGGGTGGTGGGCATCACCTTTATTGGTCTGGGGATTCGTCTGGCGTTGACCCGTCGCGGCTAACCTTTTTTCTGGAGAGGCAATTCATGGCAACAGCGGTTATTGGCATCGTCAGTGACGAGTTCACCAATCCCAACAGCGTAAAGATGCTGAATGAAGTGACACGGCAATTGAACGCGCGGGGTTGTCTGAGCCTGCTGCTCAACGTCGATTCACGCGAGCATTACCTGACGTTACTCAATCAGGCTGGCGAGTTGGGGATCACGGGATTGATTTTCCTCACCGCCCTGTATGGCGAAGAGACGACGTCGATCCCGGCTATCTGGCTAAGTGGCGAGCGGGCGCTGCGCGTGGATGGCTACGCGGCGGGGGAAGAAATAGGTCGCCTGTTATTGGCTCAGGGGCATCAGCGCTTTGGTTTTATGCATGGACGTGAAACCCACTCGCAACCGCGTCAGATGCAGGGCTTTGCCGCCAGTCTCGAGGCCGCAGATAAAACGCTGGATCAACAATTAGTGGCGGGTAACGACGACCGTGAGTTGGCGTACCAGTCGATGATGGCCTACCTGAAAAAAGCGCGTGCATCAGAACGTATCAATGCGTTGTTTTGCGAGAATGATGTGCTGGCTTTCGGTGCCATGCAGGCGGTGCGGGACTTCGGTCAGGGCGTGCATATCGGCGTGGTCGGTTTTGATGATGTTGACGAGGCGCGTTCCTCAGGCTGGCATCTCACCAGTTGGGCGCAGCGTCGCGATTTGCTGGTGGCGGAGGCGTTAAATCGCCTGCTGGACAACCGTGTCGACAACAGCGGGGCATGGCAACAGGGCGAATTGCAGGTGCGTCATTCGCATCATGGCAAACACGTTCATGGCGAAATGTCACAATGCGGTTGTGCCAGCCGCCATTAATCGGCAAAACCGCGCCGCAGGTTCCGTCGCGGCGCGATTGGAATTGCGTGATAAATCACGCCGCTACAGACCATGACGATTAAAGCGCGTCAATCATCCCGCCATCCACCCGTAACACCGTGCCGGTGATATAACTGGCTGCCTGGCTGGCAAGAAACGCCGCCGTCGCGCCGTACTCTTCCGGCGTACCGTAACGACCTGCCGGGATCCCCTGGCGACTTTTTTCCGCTACCGCATCTGGCGTGCTGTTTTCGCGCTTCGCTTTGATGGCGTCCAGCTGGCTGACGCGATCGGTGGCGATACGTCCCGGCACCATCACATTCACCGTCACCCCATCCGCCGCCACTTCGGTTGCCAGCGTTTTTGACCAGCCGAGCAAACTCATACGCAGCGCATTGGACAGCGCCAGATTCGGGATGGGGGCAATCACCCCGGAGGAGGTTGAGGTGATAATGCGGCCCCAACCCTGCTCACGCATGGCGGGCAGCACTTTGTCCGTTAGCGCAATCAGTGAGGACACCATCAGGGCAAACTGCTGCTGCCAGACGGCGGCGGCAGTGCCCTGGGCGCTGGCGGGTGGTGGGCCGCCGGAGTTGTTCACCAGAATATCGACATCGCCCCAGTGCTGACGAATCGCATTCAGCACCGCATCAAAGCTGTCGGGTGCCGCCAAATCCAGTTGCCAGGCGTGCGCAGTGCCACCCTGTTGCTGGATCTGACTGACGGTTTCCGCCAGCTTTTCCAGATTGCGTCCGGTCACTGCAACCTTGACCCCTTCCTGCGCCAGTGACAGCGCCATCGCCCGGCCTAAACCGCTGCCCGCACCACAAACCAGCGCGACCCGATGTTGTATTTGCAAATCCATAAAACCACTCCTGATTGTATTTTCAGGATCGTGATGTGCAAAAATGATGCCGGTTATTTACGTGGCCGCTTAATATTCACCTGGTCATAGGCAAATTGCAGATGTTGCTGCATCAGGCTGGCGGCCAGTTCCTGCTTGTTTTCCCGCAATGCATCAATGATGGAGACATGTTCTTCGCACCACTCTTTCACGCGGCGTTTGTTGTGGTAGCTGCCGAACTCCATCAGGCGGCGTAGGCGGTTCTGCTGCTGAATCGCCTGCAATACAAACAAATTACCGCTGGCCTCCGCCAGCAACTCGTGGAACGAGGCATCGGTTTCGAAGATATCTTTCGCCGGAACCTGGGTGATATCCGGGTGGGTAATCAGCCACAGATGCTGGGCGCGCAGGCGTTTCAACAGCTGGCGATCAACCCGTAGCTGGGGCGTCAACAGGGCCGCGGGTTCAATCATCAGACGGAAGCCGTAACTGTTGCGCAACGCCACCTCGGAGTTGAGCGTTTGCAGGAAACGCCAGCCGTGCCCGGCGTTGCGTGCAATCAGGCCATCCTCTGACAGCTTCACCAGCGTGCGCGTCAATACGCCACGATCAACGTCATAGCGCTGGGTAATTTCGGTCTGGGTAAAGGATTCCGGCAGAGTACCGGCAATGCGATCCCGCACCAGCAATTCATACAGGGTTTGATCATTACTTTTGGTTTGTTCGATGTTGAGTTGTTGCAACGCATCGGCACTTTTTAGCAGGAAGAATCCCTGATTTGGCCGGGCTTCAACCGCCCCCAGCCGCGTCAGTTCTTTCAATCCGGCGCGAATTGGCGTGCGCGACACCCCCAGCGCATCGGCAAGATGTTGCTCACGTAAATGATGACCTGGATCGAATCTTGCTTCATATATCAGGTCAAGGATTTGCCGGGCGATCCGGCGACTGCTCGCAGTTGAGTCAGGCTGCATGGAGAGCTTGTACCTTAAGTGTATTGTTGTGATCTGAATATACAATAACACGGGAAAAGTTTTGCAGCGAAATAAAGCAGGAACTGCACGATAAGCGTGCAAGTGCACCAGGAAGGGACGTGTTCTTGTCATCATGATTGTATTTGTTGATTCACAAAATCCAATATATTAACCAGGAGACGACGATGCCCAGCTCTTATTTCACCTTAAACCGCCTGCGCGGAATGATGTTCAGCCTGGCGTTGCTGCCAGTGGTCAGCCATGCCGCGGTGGAAAGCGTCAGCCCCGGCAAACTGACCTATGGCACGGCAGCCACCTTTATGCCGTTCGAGTTCGTCAAAGACGGCAAGCTCACCGGCTTTGATATCGATTTAATCACCGCGCTGAGCAAACACCTTGATCTGACGCCCGCGCCGATGGCGATGGAGTTCAAAGGCCTGATCCCGGCGTTACAGGGTAAACGCCTCGACATCATTAACTCGGCGATGTACGTCAACCCGACCCGTGCCGCGCAGGTCGATTTTGTGCCTTATCTCAAAATCGGCAGTCGCGTGGTGGTACGTAAAGGCAATCCCGCCGGGATCACCGGTCGTGATATGTCGCTGTGCGGTAAAAACATCGCCGTCACCCTCGGCGGTATCGAAGAGAGCCAGGCGCGTGTGGATAACAAAAACTGCGTCGCGGCCAACAAAGCTGCCATCAATGTGCTGACTTTCCCGGCCGCGACAGACTCCGCCGTGGCGGTGGCACAGGGCCGCGCCGATGCCGAATTCCTCTCCACGCCGGGGACTCTGGCGCTGTTCAGCGAGAAACCCGATGTGTTCGAAGCGGTTGGCCCGGAGTTCGAGGCCGACACCCATATCGCGTTTGCGGTACGTAAAGGCGATGCCGAAACCAAAGCGCAACTGGAGAAGGGCCTGCAAAGCCTGGTGAAAGATGGCACCTACAAGCAACTGATTGAGAAATGGAACTTCCCGGATTCCGTTGCCATTTTCTGATGCGTTTCAAGCCGTTAACCGGAGATAGCTATGTCGATTGATTTAATGTGGCAGTACTTCCTTTCCCCTGAATTTCTTAAGGGCGCCTGGATGACACTGTTAATCACCCTCTGCTCACTGTTGTGTGGCGTGGTGCTGGGTCTGGTACTGGCCCTGCTACAGGAAGCGCCTTTCCGCGCCGGAAAGGGGCTGGCGTTTTTCTACCTGTGGCTGTTTCGTGGCACGCCAGTGCTGTTCCAGATCATCTTTGTCTACAACGTGCTGCCAGGCTTCGGCTTACGCTTCTCCGCGTTTACCTGTGCAGTGCTGGCGCTCTCGCTCAACGAGGGCGCGTATATGGCGGAAATCCTGCGCTCCGGCTTGCAGGCGGTGAAAAGCGGGCAACGTACCGCAGGCATGGCGCTGGGGATGACCAACGCGCAGATCATGCGCAAGATCGTGTTGCCACAGGCGGCGCGCATTGTGCTGCCGCCGATGGGGAATCAGATGATCAGCATGCTCAAATCGAGCGCGCTGGTGTCCGTGATTGCGGTACAGGAGCTGCTGCTGGTGGCGAACCAGACCGCCAGCGCCAGCTTCCGTTACTTCGAAGCGCTGTGCGCCGCCGGTATCTACTATCTGCTGCTCACCACGCTGTTCATGATTTTCCAGTCATGGCTGGAACGCACGCTCGATCCGAAACAGCGCCGTCGTAAAAGCCAGAAAGCGCAATCCCACGACCTGAAACTGCCTAAACCCGCCCGGGAGGTGTCATGAACCATGAACGCAAACCGTTGCTGGAGATGATCGGCATCGACAAAACCTTTGGTCGTCAGACCGTACTGAAAAATTGTTCGCTTAGCGTCAATCGTGGCGAAACCGTGGTGCTGATCGGCCCCTCTGGCTCCGGCAAATCTACGCTGCTGCGCTGTGTCAATTTGCTGTCGCCTGCGGATAGCGGTGACGTGTTCTTTGCCCGTCAGAACATCAGCCGGGGAGAGGTGCCGCCGCATCAGCTTCGGCAGCGCATTGGCATGGTGTTCCAGAATTACGAGTTGTTTTCCCATCTCACGGCGGCGGAAAACATCATGCTGGCACCGATGACGGTGCTGGGCGTTAACCGTATCGAGGCACGTAAGCAGGCGGAAGCGTTGCTGGCGAAAGTGCGCATCAACGAACGTGCTGACCACTTCCCGGATGAGTTGTCCGGCGGTCAGCAGCAGCGCGTGGCGATCGCCCGTGCGCTGGCGATGAAACCGGAACTGATGTTGTACGACGAACCTACCTCGGCACTCGATCCGGAGATGATCCGTGAAGTGCTGGATGTGATGGCGGAACTCAGCGCCGAAGGCATGACCAGCATGGTGGTCACCCATGAGATGGGGTTTGCCCGCCGTGCCGCCAATCAAATTCTGTTTATGGAAGAGGGCGAAATTCTCGAACGCGCCAGCGCCCAGGACTTCTTTACCGGCCAGGTCAGCGAACGCGCCAAACGTTTCCTCGACCAGATCTTACATTAATAGCGGAGTACCTATGAGTCGTTACCAGGCAGACAGTGTGCGCATGAAGCGGGATCTTGCCGCACTGGTCGCCATCAATACCGAAAACCCGCCGGGCCATGAACGCGAGGCGGCAGAATGCGTCGCCGGCTGGTTACGTGAGGCGGGTTTTGATCTCTCCTTCAGTGAATACGCCCCGGGACGCACCAACGTCATCGCGTTGCTGAAAAACGGCGACGGTCCCTGCTTCGCCTTCAATACCCATCTCGACACCGTGCCCGCAGGCAGTGGCTGGTCGAGCGATCCCTTCACCCTGACCGAACGCGACGGGCGTTTATACGGTCGCGGTGCCTGCGACGCCAAAGGTCCGCTGGTGGCGATGGTTGAGGCACTGCGCATGTTGGCTGCCAACCGCCATAGCTGGTCCGGCACCCTGATGGGGGTGTTCACCGCCGACGAAGAGGTGGCTAGCGAAGGGGCGAAATTTTATGTGCGCGACCAACCGCCTGCCATCGACTTTGCGGTGATTGGCGAGCCGACCTCCAACGCGACGTTCTCGGCGCATAAAGGCAGCCTGCGTCCGCGCGTGCGGGTCAAAGGGGTGACGGCGCATTCCGGGACGCCGGAGCTGGGTATCAACGCCATTTACCAATCGGCGAAGCTGCTGGGGTTAATCGAAGAAGCCCATCATCAGCAGGTGCGTTGCCGCTGCCATGCGCTGGTCGGGAATGCCAGCCTGACGGTGACCCGTGTACACGGCGGCCATGCCGATAATGTGGTGCCGGACAGCTGTGAACTGCTGCTGGATCGCCGCATGGTGCCGGGGGAAGACGAGGTGGTAGTCAAAGCTGAGTTGCAACAACTGTTGGATCATGCCCACGCGCAATCCGGCGTTGAGGCGGAAATCATCGCCTGGCAGCCCACCACCGGCGCTGCCACCGAAACCGACAGCAGCGAAGCCATTGTGCAGCACAGCCTGGCGGCCTGCCGTCGCCACGGTCAGCCGGAGCCCGGCCCGTTTGGTTTTCAGGGCGGCTGCGATCTGGTGCATTTCCGCACCCTCGGTGCGAAAGGTGTGGTGATTGGTCCCGGTGCGCTGGCGGTGGCGCATAAGCCAGATGAATTTGTCCCGGTGGAAGAGTTTATCGCCGCAGCCAGCATCTACCTGGATATCGCGCTGGCGCTGCTGCCTGTGGAGGTCACCGCGTGAAGGCGCAACTGTGGCGCGGCGACCTGCATTACGCCGGGGTGACGTTGCATACCGCCGCGTCTGGCGCGGTACATGCGCTTGATACCTTGTGGTTGCAACTGAGTGACAACGTCACAACAGGGGTGGGCGAGGTGCGGCTCAATATCGCCTATCTGCACGGCTACAGCGAACAACAGGTGTTAGACAATTTGCTGTCGATGCTGACGCAGTGGGACTGGCGCGCCGATGCCCGCACCCTGCTGGCGGCCGTACATGCGGCTGACAGCCCGTTACTGGCACCGTCGCGCATGTTGCTGGATATGGCGCTGCACGATCTGCTGGCGCGTGAGCAGGGTGTCAGCCTGGCAGCCTGGCTGGGCGCACCGGCGACGATGCCGCGTTTCGCCACCAACCAGACGCTGTTCTGGGGCAGCGAAGCGCAGATGCTGACGCAGGCGCAGGACTATGTCGCTCGCGGTTTTACCCAGCTCAAGCTGCGCACCGGCGTGGCGGATTTCGCCACCGATCTGGCGCGTTTACAGGCGCTGCGTCACACCTTTGGCAATCGCATCTCACTGGCGATTGACGTCAACGGCCAATGGTCGCTGGCCGATGCGCATCACGCGTTGCCGCAGTTGCAAACCCTGGGGCTGAGCTATATCGAGCAACCGCTGGCCCCGGGTGACGACCGTCATCTGGCTGAGCTGGCGCAGTACGGCATCCCGATCATGCTGGATGAAAGCCTCAACAGCGCAGCGGCGATTGATCGGCTGATCGCGGCAAAAGGCGCGCTGTGGGGCCATCTCAAGCTGGTGAAGTTAGGTGGATTAGCCCCGACGCTGGCGGCAGCACGCCGTCTGCAAGATGCGGATATTCCCTTCATGATCGGCCAGATGAATGAAGGCCACGCTGCCACGGCGGCGGCATTGCAGCTGTGCCGCGTGCTGCAACCGGCGTTTGCCGAACTCTACGGCGCGGATGGTCTGATTGACGATCCAGTCAGCGGTCTTTCCTATACCTGCGGCTTGGTTGCCGTAAATGATTCTCCCGGCCTGGGCGTGCAGTTTGCTGCCGCTCGCGCCACTTTCCTCCAGGAGTTTAGTGATGCAACAGCTTAATAATGTGGTTCAGGGCAGTGAATCTGCGTTCAGCGCGGATGAGTACGCGCTGCGTATCCAGCGCACCCGCGAGCGTCTTAACGCCGCCGGTGTTGATGTGATGATCGTCACCGGGCCGGAAAACATTTTCTGGCTCACCGGTCAGCAGACTCCCGGTTATTACACCTTCCAGGCGCTGCTGCTGCCGGTCGAAGGGGAACCGGTGTTTGTCATTCGCCAACTGGAATACTTCAACTTTATCGCCAACACCTTTATTTCTGACGCCGCTATTTATCAGGACGGTGATAACCCGGTGGATTTCCTCGTCGGCATGTTGCAACAAAAAGGCTGGTTGAAGAAACGTATCGGGCTGGATAAACGCGGCTGGTTCCTGCCAATCGCCGTGTATGAACTGCTGCAAAGCAAACTTGGCACCATCGCCGACACCGCCGGGGTGATAGAACCGCTGCGCGCAGTGAAATCCGCCGCTGAAGTGGAAAAAATTGCCACTGCCGCCCGCTACGTTGATGCCGGGATGCGTGCTGGCATGGCGGCGATCCGAAGCGGCAGCGACGAGAACGCGCTGGTGTCAGCGATGATGGGGGCGGCGATCGCCGCCGGTTCTGAATATGTCGGCATGGAGCCGCTGGTGTCCAGCGGTCCGCGCAGTGGCGTGCCGCACGGCACCTGGCGTCGTCGCGTGTTGCAGGATAACGAACCGGTGTTCCTCGAAATGGCCGCTGCGCACGATCGTTACCACGCCGCGCTGATGCGTTCGGCGTGGATTGGCCGCCCACCGGCGATTGCCATCGAGATGGAAAAGGTGTGTCAGGAGGCTTTACAGGCCGCGCTGGATGCCATCCGTCCGGGAGCCACCTGCGCTGAGCCGCATCTGGCCTGCCAGAAAGTGATTGATCGCGCAGGCTTTACCGACAACTTCAAAAAACGTACCGGCTACTCCATCGGTGTCTCGTTTGCACCTGACTGGGGCGAAGGCGGCATCCTTAGTCTGTACAGCGGTGTCACCACCGAATTGCAACCCGGTATGACCTTCCATATCCCGCCTGCGCTGCGAATTTACGGTGAATTCACCGTTGGCGTCAGTGAAACCGTGGTGGTGACGGAAACCGGTTATCGCCAGCTTGGCAGTCTCGCTCGTCCATTAACTTTGTTGTAAGGAATTTTCATGAAAGACATTAACGAATGCCGTGAACGCCTGCGTGGCATTTTCAACATCACCGTCACGCCGTTTGATGCCACAGGCGCGATCGACTTCGCTGCGCTGCACGAAAACATTGAGCGCGTCATTGGTCTGGGTTATGACGGCATTCTGATTGGTGGAACCTACGGTGAATTCCCGGTGATGTCGCTGGCGGAACGTCGTGAACTGTTCCATCAGGTGATGGACTGCGTACAGGACCGCATCCCGGTGATGCTGTGCAGCGCCAGTTCCGATCCGCGCGATGCGCGTGAGCTGACGACTCTGGCGGGTGACCTCGGTGGCTTGCCGATGGTCACCGCACCTTACGTCAGTGAAATCACCGATGCGCAAATTCTGGCTTATTTCAAAGAGATGGCCCCGTTATCCAAAACCGGCATCCTGGTGTACAACGCGCCGGGTATTGGCATCACGCTGTCGCCAGCCTTGCTGGAGCAACTGGCTGATGTGGCCGGTGTGGTGGGGATCAAGCAGGGCGATCTCAACCCGACAGCCATTGACCAGATCGCTAACCGTCTGCGCGGTCGCCTGCGCCTGTTCTGTGCTTCGGATCTGGCGTTCTTAGGCCCGATGATGGCCGGTTTTGATGGCATCAGCACCACCAACAGCGGCGCGCTGCCGGAGCTGGTGTTAGCCACCTTCCGTGCCGTGGAAAAAGGCGATGCGGCGACGGCGCGCGATCTTCATCAGCTGTGGTACGACTACCGCGCGCTGGCGCGTCAGCACGGTCAGCCGCAACTGGTCAAGGCAGCGATGGCGCTGCGGGGCTTTAACGGTGGTCGCGTCCGTGCGCCGCTGCTGCCGATCTCTGCCGATGCGCAGGCGCAACTTGCCAGCGTGATGCGTAAGCTGGCAAGCGATGCGCGTACCGGCGTCAGCCTCGCTGACTGAGTGCCGCCCGCAGGAACGCGGTAATCAGCGGGTGTGGGGCATCCGGGCGTGACGCCAGTTCAGGATGCCCCTGCACACCTTGCCAGAATGGATGATCGGGCAGGGTAATCGCCTCAACGATATCGTCGGTGTGGGCGTTAACCTGCACGCCGCTGGCCTTCAACTGCGGCAACAGCGCCGGATTGAAGCGATAACGGTGGTTGTAGTGCATCTCCCCGTCAGCAAACGGCATCACGCCGCAACGATGACGGTGATCGGCAAAGGCCACAAAGCTATGCAAGGCGGCATCGGGTGCCACTTCCGCGAGGATCGCTTCGGCATAACCCGGCTGCTGGCGGACTGCGGCAGTGCTCATGCTCTGCATACCCAGGCACAGGCCGAGGCTGGGGAGTGCGCGGCTTCGGGTCGCTTGCGCCACGCGGATTTGCCCCTGCACCGCCGCCATCGAGGAACCGCCCGGCAGCAGCACGCCATGCAGGCCTTCCAGTTCGTGCAGGTCAACGGATAAGGTGGCAGGCGGCAAAAAACGGATGTCGAGTGTCAGATGCAACGCCGCTGCGGCATCGCCCAGTGCCGCCAGCGTGGCGGGATAAGCCTGGCGGTGATCGGCTTCCCGGCCAATCAGACCAATGCGCAGCTCTGGGGGTGTTTCCACGGTTGGCGTGGCTGACCAGCGACCATAGTGGTCGGCGTGCAGCGTCAGCAGGGTTTGTGCGGCATCGCGCAGCACCAGCGTCTGACCGCTATCGTGGCTGAACAGGCGTTGACCGGGTAAATCGACGATCTCATCGCTGCGTGCGTTGGGTACGACGATCACCGCGTCAGCCGTGGGTAATGCGCTGACTGCGTTGACTTCCTGTCGCAGCGTATCGCTGCGATACAGGCCGCTGGTAACGCAGTAACCGGTTCGCGCCACATGTTGATGGCTATCGGGCACATCGCCGCAGAAGTCAGGGCGCAGGCTCCATAACGGCAGCCTGTGTTGGTTAGCCCAGTGGCTGGCGGTGACACCGTAACGAGCTGGTAAGGGTGAATCATCAAGAATGAATATGAGTGACACGGCAATTTCCTGCTGATGTTGGGTGAATAATTGTATTAGTTGAATCATCAGATACAAAAGAGGATTTATGAATATCAGTCAAACGGCCCGGCGTATGCAGCGGGTACGACCTTCGCCCACCGCCACCATTTCTGACCAGGTGCGTGAACTGGAGGTCGCAGGAAAAGCGGTGATCAATTTAGGGGAAGGTGAGCTGGATTTCGCCACGCCAGCAGCCATCAGTTATGCCGGGATTGAAGCGATTATCCAGCAGCAAACCAAATACACCGCGGTGGCGGGTACGGCGGTATTAAAAGCAGCGATTGCCGGAAAGTTTGCCCGTGACAATCAACTGCAATTCGCTCCGGATGAAATCATTGCCGGGAGCGGTGCCAAACAGCTGATTTTCAATGCGTTGCTGGCAACGGTGGATGTCGGGCAGCAGGTGATCATCCCGGCCCCTTATTGGGTGTCCTATCCCGATATGGTGACGCTGGCGGAAGGTGAGCCGGTGATAGTGCCCTGTGATGAACAGCATGGCTGGAAACTGCAACCGGCCGCGCTTGCCGCGGCGCTGACGGCAGAGACGCGCTGGGTGATCCTCAATTCACCCGGCAATCCAACCGGCGCGATTTACAGCGCGCAGGAACTGCGCGCGCTGGCGGCGGTACTGTCCGATCATCCGCAGGTGTTGATTATGGCGGATGATATCTATGAACCGCTGCGTTATGACCAGACGCCATTTGCCACCTTTGCGGAAGTGGCTCCGCAACTGGCGCATCGCACGCTGACGGTGAACGGGGTTTCGAAAAGCCATGCCATGACCGGCTGGCGTCTGGGCTACGCCGCAGGACCACGCTGGCTGATTGCGGCAATGCAGGTGCTGCAATCGCAAAGCACCTCCAACCCCAGCAGCATCGCCCAGGCGGCCGCAGTCGCCGCGCTCAATCAACCGGCGGATTTTCTGGTGGGCTGGCTGGAAAAGCTGGATCAGCGCCGCCAGCAGGTACTGGCGATGGTGGCAGCAGTTGACGGCCTGAGCGCCAGCGCACCGCAGGGCGCATTTTATGTGTTCGCCAATTGCCAGGGGTTGCTCGGACGACAGACGCCGGACGGCGAGCGGATCGCTGACGATAAGGCGCTGGCGTCCTGGTTGCTGGCAGAAGCGCAAGTGGCGGTGCTACACGGTTCCGCATTTGGTACGCCGGGTTATCTGCGTATCGCTTATGCGGTAGATGATGCGCTGCTGGCCACCGCCTGCCAGCGACTGACGGCGGCGTGCGGCAAACTGCGTTAGGTGTATTGCGCGATAAATCGCGCCGCTACGGAATTCTGCACGTACCGTTACGCAATTTTGCACGAACCGTAGCGGCGTGATTTATCACGCGCCGTTACGCAATTTTGCACGAACCGTAGCGGCGTGATTTATCACGCGCCGTTACGCAATTTTGCACGAACCGTAGCGGCGTGATTTATCACGCGCCGTTACGCAATTTTGCACGAACCGTAGCGGCGTGATTTATCACGCGCCGTTACGCAATTCTGCACGCACCGTAGCGGCGTGATTTATCACGCGCCGTTACGCAATTTTGCACGTACCGTAGCGGCGTGATTTATCACGCATAATTAATGACGGTATAATTAAATTCGGTCCTAATCAGTTTCTCGCTGAAATTATCCACAAGTTGAATGATGATTAATTTAACTGTGACGCCTTGCACACATCACAAATAATAACAGGATAAATATCGTTCGTTAGCGGGGGGAGTTATTAAGCTTAAGGGCGCAGAGTATGTCTCTATGCTCAACTGCGACATTCAAAACTTAATAACCAGCCAACTATCTGAAAGGTACTCACATGTCTGAAAATCGTGGAGTGGTCTACATAGGTAAAGGTAAAGTTGAAGTCCAGTCGATTGATTATCCAAAAATGCACGATCCCCGAGGGAAGAAAATAGAACACGGGGTGATCCTCAAAGTGTTATCCACCAATATCTGCGGTTCCGATCAACATATGGTGCGTGGGCGAACTACCGCCCAGGAAGGCCTGGTACTCGGCCATGAAATCACCGGCGAGGTGATTGAACTCGGGCGCGATGTCGAAAGGTTCGCTCTCGGTGATGTGGTGTCGGTGCCGTTCAACGTGGCCTGTGGCCGTTGCCGTTCCTGTAAAGAACAACATACCGGTGTCTGCCTGACGGTCAACCCGGCCCGGGCCGGGGGCGCGTATGGTTACGTGGATATGGGCGATTGGGTCGGCGGCCAGGCGAAGTATGTGCTGGTACCTTACGCCGATTTCAACTTACTCAAGCTGCCGGATCGTGAGCAGGCGTTAGAGAAAATCAAAGACTTAACCTGTCTTTCCGATATTCTGCCGACCGGCTTTCATGGCGCAGTCACCGCTGGTGTCGGCCCCGGCAGCACCGTCTATGTGGCCGGGGCCGGTCCGGTGGGGATGGCGGCTGCGGCGTCAGCCCGTCTGCTGGGGGCGGCGGTGGTGATTGTCGGTGATATGAATGAGGCGCGCATTAAACATGCGGCACAACAGGGTTTCGAAGTGGTTGATCTCAGTAAAGATACCCCGTTGCATGAGCAGATTGCTGATATCCTCGGCGAGCCAGAAGTGGATTGCGCCATCGATGCCGTTGGTTTTGAGGCGCGTGGACACGGCCATGAAGGCGCGCAGCATGAAGCCCCGGCCACGGTGCTTAACGCGCTGATGCAGGTGACACGGGTGGCAGGAAAAATCGGGGTGCCCGGTCTGTACGTCACCGAAGATCCGGGTGCGGTCGACCAGGCTGCCAAAATGGGTAGCCTGAGCATTCGTCTCGGACTGGGCTGGGCGAAATCACACGCCTTCCAGACCGGCCAGGCACCGGTGATGAAATATAATCGCCAACTGATGCAAGCTATTCTGTGGGATCGCATTCCGATTGCCAAAATAGTGGGTGTTGAAGTGATTTCTCTGGAAGATGCACCGCGCGGTTACAGTGAATTTGATTCTGGCGCACCGAAAAAATTTGTTATTGATCCGCATTTTTCTTTCTCGAAACCCTAGCCAGAGAACCTATTTTTTGTGTGAGAATGTCATCGGGTAATTGTTAGAAAACTGCGCCAGTATTTAGCAGAGAAATAGGGTGCTGGCGCAGGGTGAGATTCAGGTTAAATAATTTACCTTTCCTGACAATTTATTATTCGCCATCGGTGGAACGGGTTAATTCTTCCCAGCGATCCATCTCCTCATGTAACGTTGCCAGCTTATTTCGCACCAGCGTCAGCGCATCACTGCCCAGTAACAAATGCGACGGCGGATTGTCGCTGGCGATAATGGCCAGCATCGCCTGTGCGGCTTTTTGCGGATCGCCCAATTGTTTGCCGCTTTTCTCCACGCGCGCCTGGCGGATAGGATCGAACAAGGTATCGTAATCAGGGATGCTGCGCGCGCTACGTACCATTGAACGTCCCGCCCAGTCGGTGCGGAATGAGCCGGGTGCCACGGCAGTGACGAAGATGCCAAAAGGCTGGAGTTCTTTGCCCAGCGCTTCGGAAATGCCTTCCAGCGCAAATTTGCTGCCGCAATAATACGTAATGCCGGGCATGGTGATAAATCCGCCCATCGATGTGATGTTGATAATGTGGCCGCGACGGCGCTGGCGCATATACGGCAGTACCGCTTTGATCACCGCCACGGCACCAAACACGTTGACGTCAAACTGACGGCGCATCTCCTCCAGCGAGGACTCCTCCATCACCCCTTCATGGCCGTAACCGGCATTGTTCACCAGCACATCAATCGCTCCCTGGTGGGACTCCACGGCATTGATGCAATCTTCAATGGCGGAGAAATCGGTCACATCCAGCAGGCAGGCGCTGGCATAGCCAGGTTTCAGCGCTTCAAACGCCTGCTTTGCCTCCTGATTGCGTACGGTGCCAATCACCCGATGGCCCTGGCTCAATGCCTGTTGTGCCAGCGCACGACCAAAGCCGCTGCTGACGCCGGTGATAAACAAGGTTTTGGTTGATGACATAAGATTCGCTCCCTATAAACGTGAAAATGCATAATATTCTCAACCATGACTTGTATTGAGGCCGTATCTTCTGTTTTTATTGCCTAATCTTATGAGGGGTGGGTTATGAGCGATAATACCCAGGCGCAGATGGTGACGTTACTGCGGGCGCTGGCTCCGCAGGAAGGCTATAACCTGACCGCGCTGGAGCAGGTACGTATCCTGCGTTCTGACCGTCCGCTGGCGCGCACGCCGGTGCTGTACGATCCGGGCATCGTGATTGTTTGCCAGGGCAGCAAACGCGGTTATCTGGGCCATCAGGTTTATCTTTATGACGAGCAGCAATACCTGGCGGTATCCGTACCGGTGCCTTTTGTGATGGAAACGACGGCGTCAGCCGAACGGCCATTGCTCGCCATCTACCTGCATCTGGATTTCGCGGTGGCGGCGGAGCTGATGCTGCAACTTGATCAGCAGGGCGGTACGCAGCCGATCCCTGCGCCGCAAAGTATGATGTCCAGCCCGATGGATGCCGTAATGAAAAGCACCGTGTTGCGTTTTTTGCAGGCGCTGCATGACCCGCGTGATGCGGTGATCCTCGGGCCAGCATTGATGCGTGAGTTGTATTATCGCGTATTGACCGGCGCGCAGGGCAGCGTATTGCGCGCTGCGTTAAGTCAGCAGGGGCAATTTGGTAAAGTCAGTAAAGCGTTGCGCCATATCCACGCCTGCTATGCGCTGCCGCTGCAACTGGCGCAACTGGCCGCCGCCGCGGGGATGAGTGTGCCAACTTTCCACAGCCATTTTAAAGCGATAACCGGCGTTGCCCCAATGCAGTACGTGAAGTCAGTGCGGCTGCATCAGGCGCGGATGTTGATGGTGCGCCAGACGCTGACCGCGGCAGCGGCCAGTTTCGCCGTGGGATATGAAAGCCCGTCGCAGTTTAACCGTGAATTTAAACGCCTGTTTGGCCTGCCGCCCGCCGAGGAGAGCCGCAGGATGCAGCAACATTTTGCCGTGCCGCCGGAACAGCCGGACGCGATATTTATTTCATCGCATTAACCACGCTACGGGGCATCATCGTTTAAAAAGGGACTCAGAGGATATGTCGTTGAACGAAAACGTGTCTGAAAACTATCTCATCCGGCAAGCCACCATTCAGGATGTTCCCCGGATACTGGAACTGCATTTTGCCGGTTTAAAAGAGACAAACTCCTGTTCTACCGATACCTCCTTAGATGCTGATCTTTATCATTTTTCCGAACACTATCAACGCGTTGATACACGCTTTGTGGTCGCTGTTTCCCGGCTGGAGGCGATCGTTGGCATGGGGGCGCTGGTCAGCCTTTCTTCTGACCACTATGAGATCAAAAGAATGCGGGTAGCGAGTCACTGCCGTCGACAGGGAATTGCGCAGCAAATACTGGATGAGCTGCTGACATTTGCGGCCAGACAACATCCCCAACGGGATATCCTGCTCGACAGTTCGCAAACACAAACTGCTGCTCACCGGCTGTATGAAAACAACGGTTTTGTTTGTTACGGCGAAGCGCTGATTGGTGGGGATATCCCCAGTTATTTGTTCAGGAGGCCCGGCAAGGCGGCTAACTGCCTGGAGCGTGAAGCGCGATAAATCGCGCTGCGCCGCTACGGACCGGTTTGCGTAGCGGCGTAATTTATCACGCCCCGTCCGTCATCCACTGCACAATAATCTCCCCGTATAACGCCTCCGCTTCCGCCAGCCGTGACAGCAGGCAATATTCATCGGTCTGATGCGCCAGGGTCGGTTCACCCGGCCCCAGGATCACGCAGGGCGGTGAACCGAGTGCCGGCAGCAGCAGCGAGGCATCGGTAAAGTAAGGCACAATGCGTGGCGTAAGGGGGGCGTCGTGCAGCGGCTGACATAACTGGAAAATCTGCTGTATCCAGCGTTGCTGTGCGGCACTCAGCACCGCAGGCAGATCCACCAGAGTGGTGATAAACACCGTTTCACCCAGGGTGGTGGCCAGGCGCTGGCGGATCTCAGCATGTTGCAGATTCGGCGCGGTGCGGATATCCACATCAAAGGCGGTGCGGTCCGGTACCGAGTTGATATTTAATCCCCCCTGAATGCGGCCGACGTTGAGCGTCGGTTGCTTCATCAACGGATGTGGCGCACCCGGTGAGAAATGCTGAATCTTGCCCAGCGCCTCGGCTGCGAGGTAGATGGCGTTGATACCAAGATGCGGCATCGCGCCATGAGCGGTTTTGCCGCGCGTTTCACAACGTAGCCACAACGCACCCTTATGCCCGATCACCGGATAGTTGGCGGTCGGTTCACCGACAATCAACGCCCCCGGCTGGGGCAGCGTTTGGCTGGCAATCAAGGCGCGAGCGCCGTCACAACCGGTTTCTTCGCCGCCGGTGAGGTACAACACCACGCCGCTGCCCGCCATGATGGCATCTTTATGACGGACGCAGGCGAGGATAAACGCGGCAATCGCCGCTTTCATATCGCTGCTGCCTCGACCATACAGGCGGTCATCGCGCACATCGGTACCAAAAGGATCGAACTGCCATTCGGCGTTACCGAGTGGGACGGTATCCAGATGGCCGGTAAAACCGAGTGGCGCTCCACCCGCTGCACCGGGCAGGGTGGCGATGAGATTGGCGCGCCGATCGCCGAAGCTGTGGCGCTGCACGGTAAATCCTGCCTGTTCGAGGTAATCTGCCAGCCAGGCCATGCAGGCGGCCTCGTCACCCGGTGGATTGATGGTGTTAAAACCCAGCAATTGCTGGGTTAAAGCGACAACTGCGCTCATGCATGTGCCCCGGTGAGCCAGTCGAGACAGTTGATCCACAACTGACGAAAACCGGACCATTGGGCAAACTCTGGTGGCAGCCAGTGGGCCGACATATCGCTGGTCCACACCAGGGTGCGTCCCTGTTGGTACTCACGCACCGCCAGCAGCGGATGGGCGGTGCCCGCCACCGTCGCCAGCAACTGACCTTCCGGCTGCATCTCCACTTCGTTGTAGCCCAGCAACCACGGCATATCGCCCGGCAGATTCTCCAGCACCGCATGGGGGGTGGTCTGCTCCAGATAACAACCTTCCGGTCGCTCCACCCGGTCATCCCAGGCGAGACAACGTACCGGCAAGGTCTGCTCCACCGCGGTGTTGCGATAACGCGCGCCACCGTTAATGCCCTGGAAGCTGTAATAACCACCAATCATCATCAGTGCGCCGCCCTGTGCGACATAATCATGCAGCAGCGTCAGGCGATTGGCGGTGCGCTGGCTTTTCAGCCAGGTGGCCGGATGCAGCAACAGGGTATTGGCCCCGATATCCGACAGAATAATCACATCCCACGCCTGCAAAGCTTCCAGCGTCAGCGGAAACTGCTCCGGCGCTTCATGTACCGGCATATGGGTGATCTGATAAGCGCTATCCGCTAACGCGGCAAGAAAATCTACCGCGCCGTTGTGCCAGGTGGCGGTAGCAAACTGATCAAAGCCTTTGATATGTGTCGCGGTGCTGGTCCAGGATTCACCTACCAGCAAAACCTTTTTCGTCATGATTTTCTCCATTACGCGCCAAATACCCGCTGCGGGTTGGCGATCATCAACGTTTCTAACTGCTCGCCGCTGACGCCATGACGGCGCAAACGCGGTACGAAGTTTTTCAGGATATGACCGTAGCCGTGCCCGCCGTAACGGGTCAGCATGGTTTTCAGGAACACATCCTGCGATAACAGGATCTGATTGATGTAACCGTCGTCGATCAGGGCACAGATGGCGCGGGCGTTCTCTTCATCCGATGGCGATTGCGCCTCTTCATCGGCGTAGTAATAGCCCATGCCAATCATGTCGTACTCGAGATACGCACCGCGATCCGCCAGCTCACGCTGATAGGTTTTATCGGCGTGGCTGGGGTTCATATGGCACAACACGGTATGCCGCAGATCGGCCCCTTCCTGTTCCAGTATGTCCAGCACCTTGTGGCCCAACCGTTCCCAGCCGGGCAGATGCACCTCAATGGGCACGCCGGTCGCCGCGCTGGCGCGCCCGGCAGCACGCAGGGATTTCTCCTCGTCTCCCGTGAAGCGGCTGGACACGCCAATCTCGCCAATCAACCCGGCCAGCACTTCGGGTTTCTCCGCCAGGCCACCCAGGTCATAAATCAGTTTCTCGGTGAGTTGTTCCACGCTGGTGGTTTTCACCCACTCCGGGTGCGAGGGTTGCAGATACAACCCGGTGCCCATCACGATATTCAGGCCGGTCAGACGCGCGATGCGTTGCAGGGCTTTGGGATCGCGTCCAATGCCGATATTGGTGGGGTCGACCACGGTTTCCCCGCCCAGCGCGCGGAACTTCATCAGCTCCTCGATCGCCACGTCGACGTCAAACAGCTGGCAGTTATCTCGGCTCATTAGCGGATTCAGTGACAGATCACCGAGATTTTCGATGCGAACCGGCATCTCGGCGATATGGCGATCGCTGCAACAGCAGGGCGGTACCCACTTGCCCGAGGCATCGAGCAAAATATGTTCATGCATCAAGGTGACGCCCATCTGATCCAACGGCAACGGGCCGAGGACGGTCATCACGTAACCACTCTGCACGCCGAGCGGCAGGGGGTCGGGATGACGGAAAATCGAACCTTTCATCAGCTATCCTTTGGCGGTGGCGCGGGCCGGGTTGAGAATGCGCGTGTTAATCCAGATGGCGAGCAGGATGATCGCGCCGGTGGCGATTTGCGTGTAGAACGGCGAGATATGCGACAGGATCAACCCGTTCTGGATAATGGCGATGGAAAGTGCACCGAGCAGCGTGCCGATCACCGTACCAAAACCGCCAAACAGGCTAGTGCTGCCCAGCACCACCGCCGCAATCACCTGCAATTCAAAGCCTTCGCCCTGGTTGGAGGAACCGCTACCGAGGCGGGCTGTGATGATCATCCCGGCCAGCGCGGCGGCCATACCGCTGATGATGTACACCCGCATCACCACCGCTTTGGTATTGATACCGCTGCGACGTGCCCCTTCCGCATTCGCGCCGATGGCGGTGACGTAGCGGCCAAAACGCATATGGTTCAGCACCACATGACCGACAATCAGCACCACAATGCCAATCAGCGCTGGCATCGGAATACCCACCACCCACGCACGCCCCATAAAGGTGAAGGGGCTGTCGCCAGGAACCGGAATCGAATAACCCTGCGTGATCAACAGCGCCACACCACGTACCACCGCCAGGGTAGCGAGGGTGACGATAAATGCCGGGATCCCTTCATACGCGATAAAGAATCCATTGATCGCCCCGACCAGCGCGCCCATTGCCAGCCCGCCGATCAACACGCAATACCACGGCCAGCCCCAGCTGTTGAGGGCAATGGCGGATAACGCGCCCACCAGCGCCAGCGTCGAACCGACCGAGAGATCAATACCGCCGGTGGTGATCACCAGCGTCATTGCGGTGGCGACAATCAGTAACGGCGCGCTCTGGCGAATGATGTTGAGCCAGTTAGGCGTAGTAAGAAAATTGCTGGTGATCAGCGAAAACACCACGCAGCAGAAAACGAAAAACAGCGCAATGCTGACCACACCCGAATGGTTATGTAGCAGGCGTTTGGGTAGCGAATGCTGAATCATGCGTGTACCGGAGAGGTTAACCATACTCATACTCGTTCCCTTAGTGGGCGTGGGCAGACGGCGCGCTGAACTTCTCACCGACGATCAGGTTGACGATTTCACTCAGGCTGGTGTCGGCCACCCGATGATCCGCCACGTTGGTGCCTTCGTACATCACCATGATGCGATCGCACACCAGGAACAGATCCTGTAACCGGTGGGTGATCAGGATGACGCTGACGCCACGCGCGCTGACGCGTTTGATTAGCGCCAATACTGCCTCCACTTCGGCCACTGCCAGCGCGGCGGTCGGCTCATCCATGATCAACACTTTGGGGTTGAAGGCGGCTGCACGAGCAATGGCGATCGCCTGGCGCTGTCCTCCGGAGAGATTACGCACCAACAGCCGGGTATCGGGAATCGAGATCCCCAAACCCTTCAGCATTTCGCGTGCATCGGCGTGCATTTTTTGTTGATCGAGAAAGGGCACACCCAACAGGCGTTTCATGGGTTCACGCCCCATAAACAGGTTACCCGCCACGTCTACCGTGTCGCACAGTGACAAATCCTGATAAACCATTTCGATATGGCAACGACGGGCATCGGCCGGATTGGCAAAACGCTGCTCCTCGCCATCGATGCGAATGGCACCACTGGTGGGGACCACCGCGCCAGAAAGCACCTTGGTCAGCGTGGATTTACCGGCACCGTTGTCGCCTACCAGACCCAGCACTTCGCCGGGGGCTAGCTCGAGATTGACGCCGCGTAGCGAGCGAATCGAGCCGTAGGTTTTGGTGATATTGACCATCTCAACCCGTGCCGGGGCGGCACGTTGCTGCTGTTGCATCTCAACACTCCCCTTGTGAATCAAACGGAGACGTTGCATCAGCGGGCGTATCACGCGGTAAAGGTTCACATCTTGTAAACCGGTTTACCCGATGCGCGTAATACGTGCCGCTGACCAACGCATGTCTTGCAGAGATATTTGTTCGCCAGGAGAAAGATAGCAGAGACTGTGCCAGGTGAAAAAATCACCTCATTAAATGCTGTCTAACCGATTGTTTAGATGGATGAAAAATTTTTATTTTTTGAGTAAACCGGTTTACTAAACAGCACGGATTTTGCTGATGCTGAGCCAGCAGGGTGCAGCGATGCGCCATTTTAGCGCACAGGGTTTAACCGGCTGATGGAGTCACGGGCGATCCATTCCACCGGAAAGCGGGTTTCCTGTGCAGCGGGAAGATCGCCGTGCAAGAGCGCCAGCATCTGCTCCACGGCGGCACGCCCCATTTCGCGTGCGGGCTGGCGGATGGTGGAGATGCGCGGTTGCGTGAATTCGGCATAGCTGGCGTCATCGAAACCCACCAGCGACAATGCGTCCGGGGCGCGTAAGCCCTGTTCACGTAACCCATCCAGCAGGCCAAGCACCAGGTAGTCACTGGCGGCAAACACCGCAGTGGGACGCTGTTCGGCGGCAAAGAAGTGGTGCAGCGCCTGGGCACCAAAACTGCGTTCATATTTGCCAAACAATACCCACTCCGGCACCACTTCCAGCCCGGCTTGCTGCATGGCGGCGCAAAAACCCTGGTAGCGTTCGCGCACGCTCATCAGCGCATCCGGCCCACCGACAAAGGCGATATGACGATGGCCGGCTGCGATCAGTTGTTCGGTTGCCAGCTTGCCGCCCTGCACGTTGTCGGCGAACACTTTGGGTACGCTGCTGCCAGGGATATCTTCGTCGAGTAACACAATTCGCTGCTGACGCTGCACCTCTTTGCGCAGCAGGCCGTTATCCGGGCGGTTGGTGGTAAACAGCAGGCCATCCACCTGGCAGGTATCCAGCCAGCGAATAAACTGGCACTCCTTGTCGGGATTGTTGCGGGTGATGCACAGCACCAGGCTGTAGCCATGCTGTGAGGCGGCTTCTTCGGCGGCATCCGCCAGTTCAGCAAAGAAGGGGTTGGTAATATCGGGCAGCACCAGGCCCAGGGTTTCGCTGCCGCCTTTGCTCAGGCGACGCGCCAGTGAGTTGCCACGATAATCGAGCTGGCGGATCGCATTTTCGATACGTGTGACGGTATCCTGCGGCAGCACCAGCGAATGATTAAGATAACGCGACACGGTGGCTTTGGATAAGCCGGCCAGTTGCGCGACATCGGAAAGTAATACGCGTTTTTTTGTCATGAATGCACACCTTTTATCGGCACAGCATTAACACATTTTTCCCTGCCAGCGACAGCGTTTTAATACAAAATATTTACTTGACATTGTTTGGTGTTCAGAGAATGTTATTAGCCAGTTTACCCGATGTCGTTTTTCCTTTAGCGCTTTTCACTCGCTCACTGAACGGAGTTCATGACGGAAAAGTAATAAAGGCCGCCTGTGCAGGCAGCAAAGTTATTCTTTGCTGTTAAAGATATTTGTCCCGCAAAAAACTTACCCACTTGGGGTGCAGACTCTTTTTGACGAGGGCAACGATGATGTTATTTAACACCAGCAAGAAAAATGTGTTTTCCTGTGTTGTGCTTCTCTCTTCATTAATCACCACTTCCGCGCTGGCGGCATCAGCAGATTATGCGTTGGTGCAAATCAACCAGCAGGCGCTATTTTTTAATCTGATGAATAAAGGTGCGCAGGAAGCGGCCAAGGCCAGCGGTAAAAATGTCGTTATCTTTAATGCCAACGATAATCCGGTTTCACAAAATGATGCCATCGAAAACTATATCGAGCAGGGCGTAAAAGGCATTATGGTGGACGCCATCGATGTCAATGGCATTATGCCAGCGATTAAAGAAGCGGCGGCGAAAAATATTCCGGTGATTGCCATCGATGCGGTATTACCGGCAGGCCCGCAAGCGGCGCAGGTCGGGGTGGATAACGTCGAAGGCGGTAAGATCCTCGGTAAATATTTCCTCGGTTATGTCGACAAAAGTATGGGCGGCAAAGCACGAGTCGGCGTGGTTGGCGCGTTGAACTCCGCCATCCAGAACGCTCGCCAGAAAGGCTTTGAAGATACGATTAAAAGTAATAAAAACATCAGCGTGGCGGATGTGGTCGATGGCCGCAACATCCAGGATGACGCGATGACGGCAGCGGAAAACCTGATCACCGGCAACCCGGATCTGACCGCCATTTACGCCACCGGTGAACCGGCGCTGCTGGGCGCGATTGCGGCGGTAGAGAACCAGGGCCGCCAGAAGGATATCAAGGTGTTTGGCTGGGATTTGACCGCGCGCGCGATCAACGGCATCGACCAGGGTTATGTGGTGGCGGTGCTGCAACAAGACCCGGAAAAAATGGGTGAGGAAGCGGTGAAGGCGCTCAATACCCTGACGTCGGGTAAGACGGTAGCCAAACAGATCCAGGTTCCGGCGACGGTCGTCACCAAAGAGAACGTTGGCAGCTACCGCTCAATGTTTAAATAAGATCTGAATCGCGCCGCTACGAGGGGTGGCGGTCGGAAAGAAGGGTTTGCAGTTCTGCGCGTGTCGGGAAGGCACGCCAGGTGCCGCGTCGGCTGACGGTAATGGCGGCGGCGGCAGTCGCGTGGTGTAACGCCAGGCTATCCGGCGCGGTTTGCCGCAGCAGGCTGGAAGCAAGCAGCACGGCGAGGAAGGTATCACCTGCGCCGGTGGTATCAACAACCTCAGCCTGAATGGCAGGCACCTGCCAGTGCTGTTGGTCACGTTGTAATTCGGCACCGGATGCACCAAGGGTGATGATCAGACTGCCGTGTGGTGGCAGCCTGGGTTTCAGCAACGCCGCTTCGCCCTGGTTAACCACGGCGATATCGACCCACGGCCAGCAATCCACAAACGCCGGGTTGACCGGGGAGGGGTTGAATACCGTGGTCATGCCACGCGATTTTGCCAACTGGAATAGCGCCAGCGTGGTGGGTGCGCTGAGATTGCCCTGTTGCAGAAAAATATCGCCGGGTTGTGCGGCCTTTAACCAGTCGCTGACCCGTTCCGGCGTCAGGCTATTTGCCGCGGCGTTGCTGGTCATAATGGCGTTATCACCGTTAGCGGTGGTGAAAATAACCGAGTTATCACTGAAGGGAACACTGGCAACGGCAGGTAATAACAGCAGATTTTCATCACTGGCGCGTTGGCGTAACCATTCACCCTGCGAATCTTCGCCGGTCGCGGTGATTAATGACGTGGTAAGACCACAGCGGGATAATATCATAGCCTGATTGGCACCTTTACCGCCAACATCGCTATGAACTTTATTTCCCAGGGCGGATTCGCCCTCGGCAGGAAAATGATCAACCTGCCAGAATTCATCGACGGTAATATTACCGCATACGTAAATATGCATGGTTTTCTCGAAAAGGTGATTAAGATGGCAGTTATCTCAGCAGAAAAGGGTAATGCAATACAAGCGATATTTTCGCGTCAAAAAGCAGTGATTGGCGTTATTCATTGCGATGCTTTTCCCGGCA
The DNA here is from genome assembly GCF_009728735.1 of Pantoea phytobeneficialis. Lineage (NCBI taxonomy): Bacteria > Pseudomonadati > Pseudomonadota > Gammaproteobacteria > Enterobacterales > Erwiniaceae > Pantoea > Pantoea phytobeneficialis. The sequence goes on along the minus strand of NZ_CP024637.1, from coordinate 372,299 downwards.
CGCCAAAATATCGCGGATCGTCAGTGGGTGATATTATTGATCGCGCGTTGCGTGATGCAGATAATTATCTCTCCGGCGGCTTGCATGGTTTGATTGTTGAGAATCATGGCGATATTCCGTTTTCTAAGCCCGAAGATATTGGCCCGGAAACCTCGGCGCTGATGGCGGTGATTACTGAAAAGATTCGCAGCCGCTTTGGCGTGCCGTTGGGTATTAACGTGCTGGCGAATGCCGCCATCCCGGCGCTGGCTACGGCACTGGCGGGCGGGGCCGATTTTATCCGGGTTAACCAGTGGGCCAATGCCTATGTGGCCAACGAAGGATTGATCGAAGGGGCTGCCGCGAAAGCGCTACGTTATCGTAGCCAGTTACGTGCCGAGCATATCCGGGTGTTTGCTGACAGCCATGTCAAACACGGCAGCCACGCCATTGTTGCCGATCGTTCCATCCCCGAGCTTACCCGTGACGTGGAATTTTTTGAGGCGGATGCGGTGATTGCTACCGGGCAACGCACCGGCGATAGTGCCACCCTGAGCGAGATCGACGAAATTCGCAGCGCCACCTCGCTGCCGCTGCTGGTGGGGTCGGGCGTGACACCGGGTAATGTGTGCGAAATCCTCGGACGTACTCAGGGGGTGATTGTCGCCAGTGCGCTGAAGCGGGACGGCGTATGGTGGAACGAAGTGGAACTGGCGCGCGTGAAGCATTTTATGGGCATTGCGAAAGCGGCATTGGGGGAATAACCATGTCATTCACTGACCGCTTATTACAGGAGCATCAGGGGTTATGGCAGGCGATGCAGCAGCATCGCTTTGTGCTGGATATTGAACAGGATCAGCTGGATAGCGCGGTATTCAATCGTTATCTGGTGTTTGAAGGCAACTTTGTCGCCACCGCGATTGCCATCTTTGCGCTGGGTATCAGTAAAGCCCCGGATATCCGTCAGCAGCGCTGGTTGATCACCGTGTTAAACGCACTGGTGGATACGCAGATTGCCTGGTTCGAAGAGGTGTATACCCGGCGCGCTATTGATCCCGCCAGCGTACCCGCAGACGTACCGGGGGTGAAACGCTTTGACGCCGGGATGTTACACACAGCGCAGCAGGGAAGTTATGCCGAGATCATCACCATCATGTTTGGCGCGGAGTGGATGTATTACCACTGGTGCGCACGGGTGGCGCAACAACATCAACGCGATACGGATATCCGCCGCTGGGTCGAACTGCATGCGGAAGAGGCGTTTTACCAACAGGCCAGTTGGTTGAAAGCGGAACTGGATGCCTGTGCGCTGACATTGTCGGAAAGCGAACTACAGCGACTGTCGTCGCTGTATGCCGATGTGCTGCGCTGGGAAATCGATTTTCACAGCGCCGCCTATGGTGATTAACCGAGGTTAGCCGGGAAGTCGGCGGGCAGCTCGCTCGCCGCACAGGCAATCACGCTGTCGTCATCAGGACCGCAGTCGCGCACAAAGGTAATGGTGGCAAACTCGTCAATGACGGTGGTGGGATAAACCGGTCCCTGTTCGCGATACGCCGCCATTTCTTGCAAATGGTCGTTCTGGAAACAGACGGTTTTTTCCGGATTCAGCATCACCCATTGCGGGAAGAAAATGGTGCCGTGGAACACGCGGTCAGCAAGGTTAGCAATCAGGCTGACGTCGGTGCCGGTCGGTTCCGTCCAGGAAATTTTATACACGTCAGCCGCCACCCGCACGATATACGCCTGCTGACCTTTCACCCAACGGTTACCCACCAGCCCGCTGTGAATGCGGTAATCCAGTGTGGTGGCATTTTTCACGTAGATCTCATAGTTCCAGCCATTGTCGTAGGTGTAGACCAGATGTTTACCGATAAAACCGCTCAAATCTTCTTTATTGAAATTGCTCATTGTTGATCTCCTTCAGTTGATGCACCTACGATATCGCTGTAAAAATTGAATGAATAACGCTAATTTTGGATGAGTTTCATCTAAAAATTGGATGTGTTTATGTTCAGAACCACGCTGGAGCAGTGGGCAATCCTCGATAAGGTGGTGGAACTGGGGGGATTTAATCAGGCGGCAGAGGCGATGAACCGCAGCCAGTCCTCCGTCAGCTACAATCTTTCGCTGTTGCAGGAGCGTCTGGGCATTGCGCTGTTGCGTATCGAAGGGCGCCGGGCATTGCTCACCGCACAAGGCGAAACCTTACTGGCGCAGGTGCGCCCGTTGCTCAATGCTTTTCACGCGCTGGAAGTGCGCGCGGCCAGCCTGCATAACGGAGCGCGCACCCAACTGGAACTGGTGGTGGATAATATTTTCCCGCGCCAGACGTTGTTCCGGGTGTTGCAGCAGTTCCAGCAGTACTATCCGGCCACACAAATTCAGCTTACCGAAGTGCTGGAATATGACGATCCCCTGCATCCCGCCGTTCCCGATGCGGATGTGATGGTGATGACGCGACGTGAAGATGTCTCCGGGCGGGGACAATGGCTGATGAACGTCGATTTTCTGGCGGTGATCCACCGCGATCACCCGCTGCTGTCGCTGCCGCAGCCGCTCACCGAGTATGATCTGTCGCGCTATCCGCAAATTCGCATCGGTACTTCGCGTTCGCAGGCACCGCATGCCTCGGTGGGGCAATCCGAGCAGTGGTTTTTTTCCACGGTGGATACCGCCATTGAGGCGGTGATGCATCAGGTGGGGTACGGCTGGCTACCACAGGGGCGCATCGCCGAGGCGTTGCAGCTTGGCGTGCTGCAACCGTTGCCGCTCAATCACGGGGGCCGCCGGAGTACGCCAATGCATCTGATTGTAAAAAAGGAGCTGATTCCGCTGGATGATCAGGTGATCGCCTTGGTTAACCTGTTCACTCGTTATTGTTCAGGGCAGGGTGCTGTCACCGGCACCTAAGGCACGTTGCATAATCACCGTGTCCAGCCAGCGGCCATGTTTGAAGCCGACCGAGTGTAAGGTGCCGGTCACGGTAAAGCCGGCAGAGCGGTGCAGGGCGATAGAGGCGCTGTTCTCGCTGTTGCCGATCACGCCAACCATCTGACGATACCCCTGTTGCTCGGCCCATTGCAGTGCCCGCGCCAGCAGCTGACGGCCAATGCCGCGTCCGGTGAAGCGCTGGTCGATATACACCGAATCTTCCAGACTGAAGCGATAGGCAAAGCGTTCACGCCAGCGCGACAGGTAGCAGTAGCCGAGTACCACGCCATCTTCCTCCGCCACCAACCAAGGCAGTCCGGCGGCCGTGATGTTGTGCAGGCGCGCCAGCATGGTGGCATCATCGGGGGGATCGGTTTCAAAAGTGGCGCAACCATGCAGGACATGGTGGGCATAAATTTGTTGGATGCCGGGGATATGTTGTTCTTCTGCCTGCAAAATTTCCATCGTTACCGCTCTCGTTTGTTATCTGCTTTCAGGCTACCCTGTTGGCTTACTCAATGGCAGCGCGACCTGCTTATGCGCGCTATAAGGAATTTTTAGAGATGGCCAGTCTCAATCTTGATCATCTGGACACCTTCCGGTTAGTGATTAGCCGGGGAAGTTTTTCCGGTGCCGCCGATGTGCTCGGCCTGTCGCAACCGGCGGTCAGTCTGCAAATTCGTCAACTGGAGCAATCGCTACAAACCCGGCTGATTGAACGCACCGGGCGCGGGGTGCGCGCTACGGCGGCGGGGCTGGCGTTGCTCGAACATGGCGAACATATTGCCAGCGCTATCGCTGCCGCGCTGGCGGCGGTGACGCAGCAGGCGGAGGAAATCAGCGGGACGGTGATCATCGGGACGGGCGCGACCGCCTGCATTCATCTGCTGCCGCCCTTGCTGCAACAACTGCGCCAGCAGCACCCGCAGTTAAAAGTGGATGTGCGCACCGGCAACACCGCGGCCATTATACGTGCGGTGGAGGAAAATCAGGTGGATATTGGCCTGGTGACGCTGCCGGTCGCCAGCCAGAGCGTGCATGTCAGCGCGTTGTACGATGAAAAGTTCCGACTAATTATGGCGCGCGACAGTGCAGCGGCGGTCGAGCCTGCGGAACTGGCCCCGTTGCCCCTGATTGTGTTCGAACCGGGTAGCGGTACACGCGCAGTGATTGATGGCTGGTTTCGCGAGGCCGGGGTGCGCGCCACGCCGGTGATGGAGTTGGGTAGCATTGAGGCGATCAAGCGGATGGTTCGAGCCGGGCTGGGTTACAGCCTGGTGCCGGCTATGGCGCTGGCACAACCGGAGGATCGGGCGGGATTGTGCGTGCTGGAACCGCAGCCCGCCTTACAGCGTACGCTGGGTACGGTGATGCGCCAGGACCGCATTGTCAACCGTGGCATGACGGCGGTGCTGGAGCTGTTACGTCATGCATGTACAGGCCCGTAGCGGCGCGATTTATCGCGCAATCACCTGCGCGCTGACGTTCAAACCCGCGCGATAAATCGCGCCGCTACCGAATTCTGCGTCCAGCGCTTAACGCAGGGGCAGTCGGTACATCTTCTGTTGCATCAACTCTGCCTGGCGGCTGTTCATCACCGGCCACGCCTGGTGGGGGAACAGATACAGACGTACGCTGGCGAGATGGAACAGCGGCGTCAGCAGGCTTTCATCCCACATTGCCAACCGTTCCAGCATCAGCAGCAGGATATCGATTTCATCCAGCAGGTCCGGGTGCGGCGGAGTCTGTAGCGATTTGAGGCGGCGTTTCAAAAACAGCCCCAGTTCGTGAAACATCTGTCCACTATCGAGCTGATATTTTGCCAGCAGATCCTTATGGCGCGCGTAGTAGTCAAAACTGTTTACCCCCAGCCACACCTCGGTCAATAACATGCCGGCAGCGGTCATATCCGGTTGCGGATCGAGGCGCAGACGCGGCAGCACCACGTTCAGCTTATCCAGCATCAGGCCGATATAGCGCTGACGTCCGAGCAGAGAAGAACCATTTCGCTCCGTCTCTTTGATAAAGCGCAGCAGCTCACGCAAACCGATACGTACCGCACGACGCGCGGTCCAGGACGGGCGCTTGTTACGCATAATCGCCGTCAGGATCACCGCAAACAACACCCCGGTCATTGAGGCGATGGCGGTGTTAAACAGCGCCACCAGGTCGGGGCGCAGATGGTGACCGAGGCCGATAAAACCGGGGATCTGGATGGCGACGCTCAGGCCGATCATATTGGTGGTGGGACGGGCAATCATCATTCCCAGCAGAATAAGGCCGGGCGCCAGACAAATCATCAGCGCCTCAAATGAGGTGGCCTGGGGCAGCAGAATTGCCACATACACCACGCTGATAATGATGGCGACGATCACGCCACGCACAAACAGCTTCATCGAGGTGAGCGGGGTATCGAGACTGGCAAAAAAGGAGCTGAGGATTGCCGCCATTACTGGCGCGGAGGCACCATCACGCCAGCCAGTTGCCATCCACAGCAGACAGGAGCCGAAGGTGGCGCAAAACGCGGTTAACGCCGAGAGGCGAATTAAACCCTTGTCATAAAAGCGATGGGTGCGTTTGCCGCGTGCCAGCGAGGTGTCGCCGGACAGGTCGCTGACCAGCCCTCCCACACTTTGATACGCCCCGGCAATGCGAACAAAATCCGTCAACCTCTCCAGCACGCCGGTCAGCAACAGACAGGATTCGGTGGGTAATTCCCCTTGTCGCCAGGCTTGGTTGAGTTCCGCCTGACAGGCGGCCAGCGCTTGCTGAATGTCGTGGGTGTCGCCCACCGCTTCTCCATCATGCAACCACAGCAAAAACTGGCGAAAGGTTTGCGCCACATTTTCCGGGAAGGTGATGCTCAGTTCTGCTAAGCGTTGCAGGCGAATCTCGATGGCGATCAGTGTCGGGATCAGATACGACAGATGTTGGTACTGCACGCTGACGAGGCGAATCAACTGGCGTGCGGCATTCCCTTCATACACGCAGTGGGTGATCAAAATCTCCACCTGCTGCGGGTTGGTCGCCATGCGGATCAGAATATCGTCACGTTCCGGTGATTTCGCAGTCGGGATACCGGAGAGCAGGTCGCCGCACAGCTTACGGGCGTTGAGATACCACTGGCTGACGCTTTGTTCCAGCAGGCTGCGCATCGACACCGGAAACAACAAACCATGCACCAGGCTGCTACAGACGATGCCGAGGGTAATCTCCTCAATACGTGACAACACCGTGCTGGTGATCCCTAGCGGGGTGGTGACCTCCGGGAACCCCATGATCGCCGCGCTGTAACCGGCCAGCATAAAGACATAGCTTTTCGGGGTGCGGTCGTGCAGCGACAGATACAGGCAGACGCTCACCCACAGCGAGACGCACAGGCTGAACAGCAACGGGTGTTCAACCGTCAGCGGAAAGATAAAAAAGATAAACACCCCACCCAGCAGCGTACCGAGCAGACGGAACACCGATTTGGAGATGGTCGAGGCGGAATAGAGTTGCGACGCAACAAACACGGTGGTCAGTGCCCAGGCCGGTTTGTCCAGATTCAGTTCCAGTGCAAAATACAATGCCAGAAAGGCGGCCAGACAGGTTTTTACAGCAAAAAAAACGGCGTTTTTTGAAAACCACGGCATGACAGTAATAAGACCAGGAGACGCTAAGTGCGGCGTATCCTGCCAGAATAAAAAAACTGCTCACCTCGATAAATACGACAAATTGTTTCGTAATAAAAAAAGATGTTTTTACGGGGTGATCTATTGAGGGCTAATTATTAAATTTGCCTAATGCGGGATGGAGCATAAAAGGCAGGGGAACGGGCCGATTAGCCGCTATTTTGTCCATCTTGCAGCCTTTGTGGGGTTTTAAGCCCCCTCGGTCATCAGTGTGGTAAATGTGATCTGGATCATGTTTTTCCGTAAAAGCGCCTTCAGCGCGCAATAACCATAAAATAATTTCGCGCTGAAGGCGGCGTTTCCCTGCGCCAGATCAAGCCATTACGGGCAAAAATCCGTTTTGACTTAAAATCTGTTGGGCGACAGGGGATTGCAGAAAATCTGCCAGTGACTGTGCTGACGGCTGACAAAGCGCCCAGGCGTATTCGGCCCGAATGTTACAGGCTGGCGGAATGGTGAAGATGTGCAGCTCAGGACATACGGCCAGGCGCGGTGCGTAGCTGGTGTAACCGATAAACATATCCGCATGATCCTGAGCCAGCAGCCATCGGGCAGCCAACTCGCCGGGTGGCACGATCAGGCTTTGTGGCCCACCGACCAGGCAACGGGCTTTGTTCTCCAGTAAGCGACCCATGCCGTGCTGCCGCTGTTCAATGGCGGCAAACAATTGCCAGGTATAGTCGCCGGAAGGATCGCTATGCGGCGTGGAGGTGGCGAGTCGCAGGTCAGGGCGAGTCAGCACGGTTAACCAATCCTCTCCCGGTCTGACCCGATCGCGCTTCACGGTCAGGCACAGGCTATTGGCGGCAAAGCGGCCGGTTTGTTGCGCCAGCCCGCATTGCCGCAAGTGCTCCGCGTGGGCGGTGTTCGCAGAGGCGAACAGGTCACAGCTTTCCCCGGCCAGAATACGTTCACGCAGCAAACCCGCCGGGCCGAAATCAGTGTTGACCGGTGATCCCCAGGCCGCCACTAACGCTGGCCAGACGGGCCGCAGGCTACCTGCTGCCAGGACGCGCAGCGGTGTCATGATAATGTGTCCGGTAAAATTGTTGATACCAACGATCGGCTTCCTTCTGCATGTTGATGTCGCGGAATTTTTCCGGGTAGAGTTTCTTCGCCATCCACAACTCACCCAGCCCGATGGCTTCCGGCATCGGATAACCCCAGGCTTTGGCATATTCCGGCATCAGCCAGACACGATGGTGCTTCACCGCATCGATGCTCTGCCATTGCGCGCTGTGCGTGATCTCATCCACCACCTGTGGGTAGCGGTCCTGCACAAAAATGACCTGCGGATTCCAGGCAATCACCTGCTCCATGCTCACCTGTTTGAAACCCAGAATGGTGGCAGCGGCGACATTCAACGCCCCGGCGTGAGACATCATTAGCCCGGTATATTTTCCGGCACCGTAGGTGGTGAGATCCGGGTTCGCCATATAAGCCCGTACCCGTTGTTGCTCAGGCACGGAACGCAGACGATCGGTGACCTTCTGACGACCGGCGAACGCGGCGGCAATCAAGGCTTTGGCCTGCGCTTGTCTGTTGACCACGTCGCCAATCAGCGTGATGCCTTCCTTAATCCCCAGATTGTAGGCCTGTTCCTCATCCTGCATGGCAGGGTTGATTTTGCCTTGCTGACCGGCGTCATCATGGCGCAGCGAGATGGCGATCACCGGAATGCCCAGCGCGGAAATTTTATCGATCATCTCCTTCGGCGCGTAGTTGGTGACAAACACCACCTGCGGGTGCAGCGCCACCAGGCTCTCCATATCAACGTGAGTGAGATCGCCGAGCATCGCTTTGTGATTCAGTTCCGGCACCAGCGTGGCGTAGCCATCGCCAAGTTGTTGTTTCCAGTTGGCGAGAATACCGACGATTTTGTCGGTGGCATTGAGTTGCACCAGCAAATTGAGGGTTTGATGTTGCAGTACCACCACGCGGTCAACCTGATCGGGAATGGTCACCTGACGGCCAATCTGGTCCGTGACGACCCGGCTGGCAAAACTGGATAAAGAGGTAAGCAATAACACGCCCGCCAGGGCGTAACGGTAAAAAGGGCGATTCATAATAACTCCTGGTTTCGATATGTGCGGAAGTATATAGCGATGGAGGTGGAGGGGATATACAGCATTGCCCTTTTAATTTTTATCGATATATAATAATTTACACAACGATAATAATAACCTTACAAAACAATATCATAAGTAAATATTTTATTAATCCAGGCAATGGCAAGGTAATGGAAATTAAATCGCGTAACACCCCGCTTATCAGTCTGATTAGCGTCAGCATACTGATGGCGATTCACGCCCAGGCGGCGGAACAACCCGCTCTGACCGTCACCGCAAACCCGAATAACACCCCGTCATCGGTCGAGAAAAAAGCCACGTTAGGTAATTCAGGCAGCCAGGAAATCCGGAATACGCCCTGGTCAGTGCAAACGGTTTCACCGCAATTAATGAAACGCCAACAGCTAAAAAGTATCAGCGATATTTATCGCTATATGCCTTCGGTGCAGGGGGATGGTGCCCGACCGCAAACGCGCGGTATGCAAGGAAGCGTGGTGCAGAACAGCATGATTGACGGATTGAATGTCGTCTCCACCACGGATTACGCCGCCGCGCAGTTTGACCATCTGGAAGTGCTGAATGGTCTGGCCGGTTCGCTATATGGACCGGCTAATCCGGCGGGATTATTTAATTTTGTCAGCAAACGTCCCACCGATTCCCCACAACATAGCGTCACTATCGGCGCGGGAACCGGTATCAGCCATTTGCTGGCGGGGGATTTTAGCGGTCCACTGGATGATAACGATCGGCTGCGTTATCGCCTCAATCTGCTGGATGATGAAGGCAGTGGCTACGTCACAGGCAGCAAAAAGCGCCGCCAACTGGTCAGCTTCGCGCTGGATGCCAATCTCACCGATCAGACGGTGCTGGAAACCAATTTTAGCTACTACCATTTTTACGACAAAGGGCTGCCGGGTAAATTCGCGCTGGGTAGCGGTCTGACCTTTCCGGCAGCGCCGGATCCGAAAACCGCCCATCTCGGTCAATCCTACGCCGGGGACAATAACCACACCCTGACGGCGGGCGTGCATCTGAAACACGATTTCGATGGAAACTGGCAAGGCGAGGTGGCCGTGCTGCGTCAAATTGCCGACCGTGAGTCAACAGCGGTGACCAATACCTTTACCGATAACCAGGGGCATTACACCACCACCACCTCATCCGCCACTGCCAGCCGTTTTACCATCAACAGTTACCTGGCAAACCTCAATGGTGAAGTAGATACCGGCTGGATCCACCATCAAATCGCCGCCGGGGTACGGGGGTTCGTCTGGAAAAATATGAACCCGAAAGCCGGTGGCACCAGCACATTGGGCAGCGCGTCGTTGGATAATCCCCAGGCATTTGCCGAGCCGGACTATCCCGATTTTACCGATCGCTATCACTCAGCCACCGCCACCCAACATGCGTTTTTGCTCAGCGATAATCTGGCGTTTTCTCCGCAGTGGAGCCTGCTGCTGGCGGGCAGCGAAAGCCTGCTTAGCTCGGCCAACTACAGCAAAACCGGCAGCCGCAGCAGCGAGTCGTCAAATAGTGGTTTTAGCGGCTCAGCCAGCCTGATGTATAAGCCGGTGGATCCGCTGACACTGTATGTCAGCTACGCCGACAGCCTGCAACAGGGCGACACCGCACCCGCCACCGCCAACAACGCAGGCAACATCCTGGCGCCGTATCGTAGCCGTCAGGTTGAGGTGGGGAGCAAGCTGGCGGTCAATAAGTTGCTGCTGACCGCCGCACTGTTTCAGATCAAGCGTCCTTATGCCTATACCAACGCCAACGGTGACTATGCGGTGGACGGTGAGCAGCGTAACCGGGGCATTGAGCTGATGGCCGACGGCGATGTCACCGAGCGTTTACACGTCTATGGTGGCATGACCTGGCTGGACCCGCGTCTGCTGAAAACCGCCAGCGCGCAGACGGAGAATAAACAAATCGTCGGTTTGTCGCGCTATGTTGCCAGCCTGTTTGCCGCTTACGACCTGCCAATGCTGAGCGGTACCGATATTCACGGCGGCATGCATTATGTCGGGCGTCGTAGTACCGACAACCAGAACGAAGGTTGGGTCAGCGGTTACACCACGCTGGATGCGGGGGCGGCGTGGAAGACGCAACTGTTCAACACCGCCACCACCTTCCGCCTTGATGTCACTAACCTGACCAATCGCCACTACTGGACCAATATCGTGCCGGGTGGGCTAAACGGCTACAGCGGTTCTGGCTATGCCAGCGCGCAACTGGGCGAACCGCGTATGGTTCAGGTTTCCATGCAACTCAATTTCTGATCGGGAGCAAGGCCATGTTAAAACCTTTCTGCGGGCTGGCGCTGCTGGTAATTAGCGCTGTGGCTCAGGCCCAAACGGTGACGGACGATGTGGGTCAGCAGGTGGCAATTAGCCATCCGGTGACGCATATCGCCGATGCCTGGTTCGCTCACCATTCGTTGCTGATGACGCTGGGAGCGGGGGACCGTATTGTGGCGACGGTGAATCATCCGACCGATCGCCCCTGGATGTTTAAGGTGCAGCCAACGTTGTTTCAGGCGTTACAGGCGCACGGTAAAACCTTCGCCAGCGAAGCGCTGGTGGCGCGTCATGTCGATGCGATTTTCGTTCCGGCCCATGATCCTGATGCCCAGTCTTACCGGCTGGCGGGGATCCCGGTGCTGGAGATGCAATTTGATGACTTTTCCTCGCTGCGCCGCTCCCTCACCACCACCGCGCAGGTGGTCGGTACGGCTGAGGCCGAGGCACGCGCGGTGGCGTATAACCATTATCTCGATCAGCAAATTACCCGCATTCAGGCGAAAACACAGGGGTTGAGTGCCAGTCAGCGTCCTCGCGTGCTGCATATTCAGTCGCTGCATCCGTTGAAAGTGGATGGCCGCGATACCTTGATTGATAGCTGGATCTCGCTGGCGGGAGGACGCAATGTTGCGGCGGGCATTGAAGGCAATATGAAGCCGATCTCCCCAGAGGAGGTGATTCGCTGGAACCCGGATGTGATCATTATTGGTGCCGGTGCGGGAACCCTGGCGGATTCCGATTACGCTGCGCTGTTTGGCAGCGTCAATGCGGTGAAAAATCATCGGGTGTGGCAGAATCCGGCAGGGGTGTTTCCGTGGGATCGCTATGGCACCGAGGTGGCGCTCCAGATTCAATGGGCCGCAGCCAAATTGCATCCTGAGCTGTTTCCCGATCTGAATATCGTCGACGCCACGCGCGATTTTTATCGCCAGTTTTATGCGTATCCATTGAGCGCCGCTGAGGCCGGACGCATCTTACAGGCGCTGCCGCCTGCAACCTAAAACCGCAGTGAATAAAATGCTACAGCAAATAAATCAACAATTTTAAGCATGCAAGAAAGCCGCACCTGTTGGTGCCAATAATTCAGCAGTTAAATAAAATTACAAGACATATCAAGCTGTTCCCTTTACATATCTCTACAATCAACGAAATAAGCACCGGGGATGGCGGCATCTCTCCCCGGTTGCGTAGCGGCGCGATTTATCGCGCTGTTTTTTTTAGGGTTAAAATCGCGCCGCTACCTTGTGTCTTTTAACGGAGTCGCCTTAATTCTTAAGGTTAACTTAATGTTGAGATGTGGCTCACATCAGGAAGCAAAATAATATCTGGCAATGTCACGGGCAAATAGAGTTTTTCCTTTTTTTACTATGCTGGTTAGCGGGAATGTTTATTATTCTCACGGGGAGTGATACTAATAATTATTATCATTTCGCTTTTAGCCACTTTTGGGAGCACTCTACTTGCTGGCCACGTTCATTATCGCATTGCGCGAAGGCCTTGAAGCCGCATTAATCGTAGGCATTATCGCCGCTTTCTTACGCAAAAATGGCCGTTCGCTCACCGCGATGTGGTTGGGTGTCGGTTGTGCGGTGATACTCTCCCTTGGCGTGGGTTTTGTGCTGAACCTGACCGAAAACGCGTTACCACAGGCGCGTCAGGAGATGATGGAGTCCATTATCGGTCTGGTGGCAGTGTTTTTTGTCACCGGCATGGTGATGTGGATGAACAATCATGCGCACAACCTCAAGCGTCAGTTGGAAACCGAAGCAGCAGAAGCCATCAGCCATTCCAGCGCCTGGGCGTTGACCAGCATGGCGTTTCTCGCGGTACTGAAAGAAGGCTTCGAAACCAGCGTATTTCTGCTGGCGACTTTTTCCGCTTCACAGTCGGCTGCCTGGGCGGCGGTGGGTGCCGTATTGGGGTTACTGGCTGCCGTCCTGGTAGGATGGGGCATCTATGTCGGTGGCATCCGTATTAACCTGTCGCGTTTCTTCCGTCTTACCGGGTTGTTCCTGATCCTGGTTGCGGCCGGTTTAATTATCTCCGCGTTACGTAGCGCGCATGAAGCGGGATGGTTAAACACCGGACAACAACGCATTGTTGACCTGAGCTGGCTGGTTACTCCCGGCACCGTGCAATCGGCGCTGATTACCGGCGTGCTGGGTATTCCGGCAGATCCGCGTCTGGTGGAATTCGCAGGCTGGATTATCTATATCGTGGTGGTCGCGGCGATGATCTACTGGCCTGCCCACTTAAGACCGACACCAAAAAGAGCCGCACAGTTCACCACCGTGACCGGTGCGGGCCTGACGATCACCGCGTTGTTACTGTTCTTTGGCTATCCGGCACCGGATGTGGACATTCCCGATCAAATTCCGTTGGTCAGCCGCACCTCGCAGCAACCGGTCGGCCATATCAGCAGCCAGCCAGGCGCGGGCAAACAGTTTGCCGTGACGCTTGAGGGACAGGCAGCGGAAACGCTGGTGGTGCCTGCCGATCAGCTCAGCAACGTCAGCACCTCGGGGCGTCAGGAGTGGCAGGCGAGTTTCAGCTATGAACCCGCCGATGCCAGTTCACCGCTGACGCTCGACCAGGTCATGGCCGCCTATGGCAACCGCATCCCGGTTGGCTTAAGTCCGTCACAACATCCCGGTCCTTATGACGCCAAATGGACGGTGAATTGCCGTGTTGATGCCGCCATGAGGCGTGGCGTGTTGGTGAGCGCGGAATCTCAGGCCGGCACCTTTATCACGTTATCGGGCGGTGGCCTCCAGTCTCCCCGCACCATCAGCGCGCGGGCGCGTAACGCAGAAGCCGGGTGCGACTGGCAGATCAGCCCGACCTGGTCACAGGATATTGAACAACGCTTGCGTGATGCGGTTGTTGCTCATGATATCTGGCACTTCTGGGCCGTTATTTTACCTTCACTTTTTGCCATTCTGGCCTTCACCTGCTTTTTCTCAGCCAGTCGCCAGTTCCGGCGGCTGAAAGGTGTTCGTGCCCGAGGACGCAGCAAACAGGGACTGCTGGACAGTTCAACTCACCAACTGCCTGAAAAATAAACAGGAAGGCACGATGAAGACAAAACCGTTCTCTACAAAATACGCGCTGATTGCAGCAGGGATTTCTGCGGCTTTAATGCTGTCCGTGGATGCGCAGGCGGCTACGGCAGCGCCGGTGAAAAACGGCGCTTCACAGGTCAACATCACCATGACCAGTGAAGGCGATGGCACCTGCCATATCGACCATACTTCGGCGAAAGCCGGTCCGGTCACCTTCACCGTGGTCAATAAAACCGCGACCTCACTGACTGAGCTGGAACTGTTAAGCGACAACCGTATTCTGGGCGAAAAAGAGAACCTCGCACCGGGCCTGCCTGCGGTGAAATTCACCGTCACGCTGGACGGCGGCACCTACCAGATTTATTGCCCGGGAGCGAAACAAGAGCTGACTAACTTTACTGTCACCGGTAAAGCGGCGGCAGCACCGACCGGCAGCGTCGCGACGCTGTTGGAAGAGGGCACCAAAGGCTATGCCAGCTATGTTAACGGCGTAGTGGATGCCATGGTGGTGGCGGTCGATCGTCTGAAGGCAGACATTGATGCGGGCGATCTGGAAAAAGCCAAAGCAGACTACGCCAAAGCGCGTCCGTTCTACGAACGTATCGAATCTGACGTCAGCGGCTTCGTGTTACCGGGCTTTAAAGCCACCGATAATGCAGGCAACCTTGATTACTTAGTCGACATGCGTGCGTCCAACATCGACCCGAAAGTGGGCTGGCACGGTTTCCACGCCATTGAACGTGAGCTGTTCAGCAAAAAAGCGATTACGCCGGAAACCAAACAACTGGCGGCTGAACTGCAAACCAACGTACACAAACTGGATGAGCAGGTTAAGCAACTGACTTACAAACCGGAAGACCTGGCAAACGGTGCTGCGGATCTGCTGGAAGAAGTTCAGAGCAACAAAATCAGTGGCGAAGAAGAAGCCTTCAGCCATCTCGATCTGATCGATTTCGCCGGTAACATCGAAGGTGCTGAGCAGGCATTCGCCTTCCTGAAACCGGGTCTGGAAAAAATCGATCCCGATCTGACCAGGCGTGTCACCGAGCAGTTCGCGGCAGTGCGCGCGTTACTGGAAACTTACCGCGACCCGGCGATTCCGGGTGGCTACAAGTACTACACCGCCGAACTGAAGGCCTCAGAGGGTGCCAAACTGAGCCGTGCTGTACAGGCGTTGCAGGAACCGTTGTCCAAAATCGCTGAAAAAGTCGCAACCAGCGGAAAATAATCGATGAACGATAAGTCCAAACCGGCCAGGGAGGCCGGTAATTTCACCCGGCGAGATTTATTGAAAGGGGCGGTCGCCAGCGCCCTGACGATTCCGGCAGTCAGTTCGGCGCACGGACAGATTGAAGCGCAGCATAATCCCGAAGATCGTGTTGACCTGTCGCGCGAGCATGCTTTTTATGGCACCGGTGGTCAGGTGGGTATCGAAACACCCCCGCAGCGCCATATTATGTTTATGGCGTTTGACCTGACCTCGCAGAATCCGCGCGATCTCCAGGTTTTGCTGGCGCGCTGGTCATCCGCCATCGCGCAGATGATGCGCGGCGAAACCATTGGTCAGATTGAACCCGCGCGCAACAGCGGAGTGGGGGGCGATACCGGCGAAGCGATGGATCTGGGGCCCGCCTCGTTAACCGTCACCGTTGGTCTGGGGCCGCGTATTTTCAGTGAAGCAATGGGCCTGGCAGGGAAGAAGCCGCCGCTGATGCGCGAGTTGATTCAGCTACCCAGCGACAACTTTGATCCGGAACTGACCGGGGGCGATCTCTCGATTCAGGCCTGTGCTGATGATCCACAGGTGGCGTATCACGCGGTGCGTAACCTGGCACGTATCGCCAAGGCGACGGGCACTGCGGCGACACGCTGGTCGGTGTTGGGATTTGGCCGCGCCTCCGCAGGTAAGGGGCAATCCACGCCGCGCAACCTGTTTGGTTTTAAGGATGGTACGCGCAATATCACCGAGAAAGCCGATTTCAAACGCCATGTGTGGATTAATGAGGGTCCGGCCTGGCAGCAGCAGGGTAGCTATCAGGTGGTACGTAAAATTCGGATGCACATCGAGAACTGGGATGTGGACCGCGTCAGCGATCAAAATAATATCTTTGGTCGCCATAAGCTGTCCGGTGCTCCGCTGAGCGGTCATAAAGAGTTTGATCAGCCTGATTTTGAGGTCAAGGATCAAAGCGGTGAACGGGTTATTCCGGCTACGGCGCATATCAGCCTGGCGGCACATGAGAATAATCAGGGTATTCGTATCCTGCGACGTTCTTATAATTATACCGATGGCTTAAATAATCTCGGCTTTCTCGATGCGGGATTGCTGTTTATCAGTTATCAGAATGATCCGGCACATTTTGAAACCTTACAGGCTAAACTGGGCGCGGCAGATGCGTTGAATGAATATATTTCCCATATTGGTTCAGCCATTTTCTTTATTCCACCGGCACCGGCTGAAGGTTCATATATCGGGGCGGAATTATTCACCTGATTAAATGCACATCGCCAGGGGAATGGTGCCTGGCGATGTGCCTGCTGTGTGCCAGATTGTTCGGTAATCCACGTTTTAACCGTAAGCCACTTTGTCATTAATATGATACAGGGTTGCAGTCGCCGCCATCACATGCTGACCATCATTGCCCGGCTGATGGGAATCGACATTGGTGATGTGGTAGCCCACGGCACCCGCTTCCAGCGCCTTTTTCACAAAGGCGTCATTAAGTTCTTCCATAGAGGTCACCCAACTGACGCTGGTAACCCCAACCGGGTGGATCGAGGCAATTTCACGGTGAGATAATCCTGAACGGACCAGTACCGGGTTAATTGTCTTTTCAGTAAAAATAGAAATGATGTCGTTAACTAAAGCTTTCATATCTGACTCCTCAACGTGACTGGTAAGCCAGTTATACGTATGACGATGGGTTGTTGTCGTTTAATCTTCGTTGATAAATATCGACGGTTGCGCACGGCAGGTAATCACCACCGTTAGGAATAATAAATACCTTTTAGCCAACTGAATTTTAGCTTTAACTGCTAATTAACATGCAGGCAAACTTCTGCCACAACTCCATTAACTTTACGCGAATTTTTTTTCATTTGATTACATTTGTGTCGCGATGGGGGCGCCCGGTACAGATCTTCGCACCAGATTATAAATAACATGTTAAGGATTGGTTTACTCTGAGCCTGCCTGACGAGAAGCCGGCAATGACTTCTCTATGCCACATCATAATAAACCTTCTTCACGTCCGATTAGCCCAAATGAATTTGGGCTTCTTTTTGTCGTTCCCTGAAAAAACCTTGTTCGTTCTGGTTAACGCCTTTGGCCGCATACACTTTGCGTTACAAATTGTTATGATATAACATATCCATTTTAACCAATGGAGAGTCTGGTTGTGGTAAGCAAAATTAAAAAAATCGTGTTATCTCTGGGATTAATTGGCCTGAGTTCATCGGTACTGGCGCATGGGGATCATGCGCACGGTAAGCCACTTACGGAAATGGAGCAGAAAGCGGCAGAGGGCGTATTTGCCGATAAGGATGTTAAAGACCGCACCCTCTCTGACTGGGACGGTGTATGGCAATCGGTTTATCCGTTACTGGTTAACGGCGCTCTCGATCCGGTGCTGCGTAAGAAGGTGGAAAAAGATCCCAGCAAAACCTTTGCCGACGTCAAAGCGTATTACCGCAAAGGCTATGTCACGCAGGTTGATACCATCGGCATCGAAGACGGTGTGATGGAGTTCCATATTGGTGCGCAGTCCAGTTCCTGCCACTACCGCTACGACGGACACAAAATTCTGACCTATACATCCGGGAAGAAGGGCGTGCGCTACCTGTTCACCTGTCAGGATGCTAACAGCCCGGCGCCGAAATTCGTTCAGTTCAGCGATCACATCATCGGCCCGAGAAAATCGTCGCATTTCCATATCTTTACCGGCAACACCTCCCAGGAAGCGTTGTTGAGTGAGATGGATAACTGGCCCACTTACTATCCCTGGCAAATGCAGACCGCCGAGGTCGTGGAGGAGATGCTGCACCATTAAAATGCGTTGATTCAGTCATCTCAGGCCTATTCGTAGCGGCGCGGTTTACCGCGCAGGTTATCCGGCATCATGCAAACAATTGCGCGATAAATCGCGCCGCTACAACGCCTGCCGCGCGTGGTTTAAATTCGAAACGGTAATAAAAAACGTCATAACTTGCTGATGTTTTTTTATTAACCAATTTCACATTTCTTTATCATTTAGTGCTATCTCCCCGACAAAAGTACGGAATCTGATAAAAACCTGATAACAGTTTTGAAACTTAAACGGTAGGATGTTACCCGTAACTTTGGTGCTCCTTTCTTCTCAACATCAGGTATCCCATGAAACGACATTTTCCAACTGAAACCGTTTCTGTCAGCAAAAATGGAACCGGTTCCAGTCGCAGGGAATTTCTCTTTGCGACCCTGGGTTTAACGCTGACCGGTGTCGTCGCAAGCCTGCCGGGCAGGGCGTTTGCCGCCAACGTTGTCAGTGGTAGCGATGCGGTGAAGCAGTTTGTCAGTCTCTCTCAGGCCATCACGGAACATCAGCATCTGGATACGGTGCTGGCGTCGCGTTTTTTTGCCGCTTTTAGTCAGCGCGATGCGCAGTTCGCTCCCCGCCTGACACAGCTTGCGTTGTTGTTACAACCCGGTATGTCTGCGCAACAACTGCTGGCGAAAGCCGACAGCGCAGGTCTGCACGATTTCCTCTATCAAATCGTCACCGCCTGGTACACCGGAACCGTGGGTGATGACTATCACGGCACGCTGGTCGCCTATAAGCAGGCGTTGATGTACCAAACCGTCAGCGATGGTCTGGTGGTGCCGACTTATTGTGGCAACGGTCCGATCTGGTGGACGGCCCCGGTGCCGGAAGAACGCAATGGGCTGATTGACTCGCTGTAAACACTCCTTATAAAAAACGAAGAAAACCATGAAAAAACCGATTTTCTCTGCGCAGGGCGATGCCTCCGCAGACATTGTTATTGTGGGCTCCGGTGTGGTGGGTGGTTTGATGGCCAATGAACTGGTCAGTCAGGGCTATTCCGTACTGGTACTGGAAGCAGGTTTACGTATCGATCGTGCACAGGCGGTGGAAAACTGGCGCAACATGCCCTTTGCCAATCGCGCCGGTTCCGATTTTCAGGGGTTATATCCGCAGTCAAAGTTTGCCCCGGCACCGCTCTATTTCCCGCCGAATAACTATGTCAACGTCACCGGCCCTAACGCCGCCAGTTTTCAACAGGGCTACCTGCGTACCGTCGGCGGCACCACCTGGCACTGGGCGGCATCCTGCTGGCGTCACCATCCCAGCGATTTTGTGATGCAGTCGAAATATGGCGTGGGTCGCGACTGGCCGATCAGCTATGACGAGCTGGAACCCTGGTACTGTCGGGCGGAAAACGAAATCGGCGTCGCGGGACCGAACAATGTGGCGATGCAATCCCCGTCTGAACGCAGCCAGCCTTATCCGATGGAGATGGTGCCGTTTGCCCACGGTGATAACTACTTTGCCAGCGTGGTGAACCCGCATGGTTACAATCTGGTGCCAATCCCCCAGGGACGCAGCACCCGTCCGTGGCAGGGGCGTCCTACCTGCTGCGGCAACAATAACTGTCAGCCGATTTGCCCGATCGGGGCGATGTACAACGGTATTCACCATATTGAACGTGCGGAGCGCAACGGTGCGGTGGTGCTGGCGGAAGCGGTGGTTTACAGAATCGATACCGATGACAACAACCGGGTGACGGCGGTGCACTGGAAGGACAGTTCCGGTGCCTCACACAAGGCCACCGGCAAAGCCTTTGCCCTGGCCTGTAACGGCATCGAAACCCCGCGTCTGTTGTTGATGGCAGCCAACGGCGGTAACCCGAATGGCATCGCCAACGCATCAGATATGGTGGGACGCAACATGATGGACCACTCCGGCTTCCACTGTTCCTTCCTGACTGAAGAACCGGTCTGGCTGGGACGTGGCCCGGCGCAGAGTAGCTGCATGGTGGGCTATCGCGATGGCGATTTTCGTCGTGATTATTCGGCGAACAAAATGATCCTCAATAACATCTCACGCGTGGTGGCGGCAACGCAGCAGGCGTTGAAAAAAGGTCTGGTGGGCAAAGCGCTGGATGAGGAAATTCGCTATCGCTCGATTCACAGCGTGGATATCTCTATCAGCCTCGAACCTTTGCCGGACCCGGAAAACCGTCTGACGTTAAGCAAAACCCGCAATGATCCTCACGGTCTGCCGTGCCCGGATATTTATTACGATGTCGGTGATTATGTGCGTAAAGGGGCCGAGGTGTCGCATGCGCAACTGGAACATATCGGGCAGTTGTTCAACGGTAAAGAGTTCACCATCAGCAAGGGCCTCAACGCCAACAACCATATTATGGGTGGCGTGATTATGGGTAAAAGCGGTAAAGACGCGGTGGTGGATGGTAATTGTCGTGCCTTTGACCATGAAAACCTGTGGTTGCCTGGCGGCGGGGCGATTCCTTCCGCGAGCGTTGTGAACAGCACCCTGACTATGGCGGCACTGGGACTGAAAGCCGCGCATGATATCGCGCAGCGTATGAGGACACTGGCATGAAGAGATTAATTGCCAGCAGCCTGGCGGCCCTGGTGACGTTTGGCGTTCAGGCCGCATCGCTCGATACCCATCTGTTGCAGCAGGGCGAGCAGGTTGCCATCGCTTCGGACTGCCAGGCGTGCCATACCGCACCCGGCAGTAAAACCGCGTTCAGCGGCGGCTATGGCATCGCGTCGCCAATGGGGGTGATATACGCCACCAACATCACCCCATCGCAAAGCGGTATTGGTCACTACAGTGAAGCCGAGTTCGCAGCGGCGGTGCGTCATGGTGTGCGTGCCGATGGGGCGCAGCTCTATCCGGCAATGCCTTACACCTCCTACAGCATGATGACCGACGCCGATGTGCACGCCCTGTATTACTACCTGATGCATGGCGTACAGCCGGTGGAAAAACAGAATCCACAAACCCATCTGCCTTTCCCGTTCAGTCTGCGTTTTAGTATGCGGTTCTGGAACATGATGTTTGCTAACGACAAAATGTGGCAAAACGATGGCAGCAAAAGCGCCGAATGGAATCGGGGCAATTATCTGGTTAACGGACTGGCGCACTGCAATACCTGCCATACGCCGCGCGGTTTTATGATGCAGGAACAACAGGATCGCCCGCTGGCTGGTGGTCTATTAGGAAGCTGGTATGCGCCGAATATCACCTCAGACCCGATCAGCGGCATTGGCGGCTGGAGTGATGACGAGCTGGTGCAGTATCTGAAAACCGGACGTGCGCCAGGGAAAAACCAGGCAGCGGGCGGTATGGCGGAGGCGGTGGAGCACAGCCTGCAATACCTGCCGGACAGCGATCTGCACGCCATTGCGGTTTACCTCAAAGGCACGACGCCACTGCGTGATGAGGGAGAAACGCAACCGGCCTTCAGCTACGGCGCGCCGATGGATGTGGAAAACAGCCTGCGTGGACGCAACCCGAATAACGCTAACCACTCGCTGACCAACGGTGCCGCGCTGTTTAGCGGCAACTGCGCCAGCTGTCACCAGCCGGATGGGGCGGGGAGTGCCAACCAGGCTTATCCCTCGTTGTTCCACAACACCGCAACCGGTATGCGCAATCCCAACAACCTGATTGCGGCGATTCTGTTTGGTGTTCAGCGTGATACCACCGACCATCAGGTATTGATGCCGGGCTTCAGCTCGCCATCCTATGTTGATAAGTTGAGTGATCAACAGGTAGCCGATATCAGCAACTTTGTGCTGAAAAACTACGGCAACCCTGACGTCACCGTGACGGCAGGCGATGTGGCCTGGGTGCGGAAAGGCGGTCATCCGCCACTGCTGGTCCGCCTGCAACCGCTGGTGGTGCCGGGCATCATTGGGGTGATTATCCTGGTGCTGGCCGGGGTGGCGCTGAGTGTGATGCTGCGGCGTAAAGGCAAAAAATAGTTGTGATTAATAGGGCCAGGCTGATCACCTGGCCCATTTTGTTACGGCGATGTGTTACAGCCGTTGTGACTTGTCGCAAGATTCGCGCGATAAATCGCGCCGCTACGCCATGTTTAAACCGTTATTTTGTTGTAGCGGCACGATTTATCGCGCTGATTTCATTGCCTCATCACGCTGCGTGTAACACCTTTTGTTAACACGTTTTGCAGTGATGTTGGTCGCAAAAATATTTTCCAGACTCTCTTTAATAGATAGCAGTGCTAAGCATCTATTCGAAGGGGGCGTTATGCAGGACTCTATTCCCGGAACACGTTGGTATCGCGTTATTGCGCCGATTTTAATTGTTTGCATCATCTCCTTCATGGACCGCGTCAACATCAGTTTTGCCTTGCCGGGTGGCATGGATCAGGATCTCGCCATTACCAGCCAGATGGCGGGCATCATCAGCGGTATTTTCTTCATTGGTTATCTTTTCTTGCAGGTGCCGGGTGGGCGCATTGCGGTTAATGGCAGCGGCAAGCGGTTTATCGCCTGGTCGCTGGTAGCATGGACGGTGGTGTCGGTGGCGACCGGTTTTGTCACTAACCACTATCAGCTGCTGGCGCTGCGTTTTGTGTTGGGTGTATCGGAAGGGGGAATGCTGCCGGTTGTATTAACGATGGTCAGTAACTGGTTCCCGGAAAAAGAGTTAGGGCGTGCGAATGCTTTTGTGATGATGTTCGCGCCGCTGGGCGGTATGTTCACCGCACCGATTTCTGGATACATCATCAATGCGCTGGACTGGCGTTGGCTGTTTATTATCGAAGGTGGGCTGTCGGCGGTGATCCTGCTGGTGTGGTGGCTGGTGGTAAGTGACCGCCCTGAAGAAGCACGCTGGTTGCCGGAGCGCGAAAAGGAGTGGCTGCTGCGCGAACTGCATCGGGAACGTGCGGCTGCGCGCGCTGTGGCACCGGTAAGCAAAGCGCCGTTAAAAGCAGTGTTCCGCAATCCGGGGCTGATGAAGCTGGTGGCGCTGAACTTTTTCTATCAGACCGGCGATTACGGTTACACCCTGTGGCTGCCCAGCATCCTGAAAAACCTGACCGGTTCGAATATGACCGGTATCGGTCTGCTGGCGGCCTTGCCCTTCGTCGCCACGCTGCTCGGTATCTATGCCATCTCATGGCTGAGCGATCGTACCGGTAAGCGCCGTCTGTGGGTGATGGTGTCGTTGTTCTGCTTTGCTGCGGCGCTGCTGGCCTCGGTGGTGCTGCATCATAACGTGGTCGCCGCCTACATCGCGCTGGTGGTGTGTGGTTTCTTCCTCAAGGCCGCTACCAGCCCGTTCTGGTCGATTCCCGGGCGTATCGCTGCGCCGGAAGTAGCGGGAAGTGCGCGCGGGGTGATCAACGGGTTGGGTAATCTGGGCGGATTCTGCGGGCCGTATCTGGTCGGGATGATGACCATGCTGTACGGACAAAATGTGGCGGTGTGCTGGCTGGCCGGATCGCTGGTAGTCGCGGGGTTGATTACCACACAATTACCCAAAGCCTGTGACCGTAATCCGTCTGTCGGACGTGATGGCAGCGAGCAGGATAATCTGGTTACCCTGAAACATTAAGTCAGTGGCCGCGCAGGCGTTGGGCTGCGCGGCGTCCTCAATGCTTACCAGCCTTTGATAATGTCGCCTTTGTAAATCTCGTTGGCTTTGTTCAGCACTTCGGGTGACTGGAAGGCTTCCTTCAGCTTCTGAATATTCGGGCTGTCTTTATTATCTTCACGCGCCACGATGGCGTTCACGTAAGGCGATGCTTTGCCTTCCATAAACATGCCATCGCGCGAGGCTGACAGGTTCGCCAGCGCGGCGAAGTTGTTGTTGATGATCGAAACGTAGACCTGTGGATCGTCGAGGGTGCGCGCCAGTTGCGGCGTATCGACTTCAACAAACTTGAGGTTTTTCGGGTTAGCGGTAATGTCCAGCGTCGTTGGCAGCAGGCCCGCTTCCGGTTTCACGCTAATCAGCCCCTGCGCCTGTAACAGCAGCAGGCTGCGGCCCAGGGTGGTAGCTTCATTGGAAATGGTGATGGTCGCGCCATCCGGCAGATCTTTTAATGACTTGATCTTGCGTGAGTAACCGGCAATCGGGAACACGAAGGTATTGGTGATCACGGCAAAATGATAGCCACGCTCTTTGGACTGCATTTCCAGATACGGCAGGCTCTGGAAGGCATTGGCGTCGACATCTTTGTTGAACAGCGCTTCGTTAGGCTGGACGTAGTCGTTAAAAGCCACCACATCGACGTCGAGATGATATTTGTCATGCGCCACCTGCTTAACGGTGTCCCACAGCGCCTGGTCTGGTCCGGTGTTGATCGCCACCTTGACACTGTTGTCGTTGTCTTTATTGCAGGCGCTGAGCAGCGTAACGGATGCGGCCAACAGTACGGAGAGTAATTTTTTATTCATAACGACGTTCCCTTCAGCATATCTGGATAATCTGGTGCGCATTTCTCGCGTATCGGTGCGGCTTATCGCGCGGATTTTGACCTTTTCCGCACGATTACGCGATAAATCGCGGTGCTACATTGCGCACGCACTATAATCTACATCCAGACGTCTGTACATCCGGATGGAGATCGTTTGCTGCAAATTGCAGCGCCGCGGGAGGTAACCGAAACCGCCTGTTTTGAAAAGCCGCTGTCTTTTTTTTGTTGGATACTGTGCTGCCTTAACCTTATTCAATTCCCAGGGACTCACGATGTTTCACCTGATCTTCAGCATTCCCGGCTGGTATGTTATCGCGCGCTTTATTGCGCCCCTTGCCTTGCCACTCGCGGTGAAGCTGGTGTTTTCTGCCGTGGTGCTGCTCGCCACGCAATACCTGTTTTTCAGTCGCTTCACCTCCGGCAGTATCATGTCGCCAGAAATGCCGCGTCCGGTGATCATCCTGTTCAACTGGGCCTTCTGTGCGGTGCTGTTCCTCGCCATGTTGCAGGTGGTGATGGATGCGGCGGCGTTGCTTGCGCTGTTGTTGGGACATCCGCTGACGATAGCTCCCGCGTTGCGTTATGGCGCAGGGGGCGTCGCCATGTTGCTGGCGGCGGTCGGCGTGCATCAGGCGATACGCGTGCCGCCGGTCAAGGATGTGGTGTTTAACATCAAAAACCTGCCGCCAGAATTTGAGGGCTACCAACTGCTGCAACTGACGGATTTGCACATCAGCAAGCTGTTCAATGCCCGGTGGACCACGAAGATGGTGAAAAAAGCGATGGCGCTTGATGTTGATCTGATTGTGATCACCGGCGATGTCATTGATGGCACTCTGAAAAATCGGCGCGCTGATGTTGAACCGCTGCGCGGCCTTAACGCCCCGGATGGCGTGTTTGCCATCACCGGCAATCACGAATATTTCTTTGAGCAGGCGGCCTGGACCGATCACCTCGCCTCGCTGGGGCTGAAGCCGTTGCTCAATAGCCATACGGTGGTGGCGCGTGATGGAGCCAGTCTGGTGATTGCCGGGGTGACCGATGCTTCAGCTCCGGGCAGAGGTGCTCCTGGTCCGGATTTGGCGCGTGCGCTGGTGGGCGCGCCGGAGCGTGCCCCGGTCGTGTTGCTGGATCATCAACCGCGCAATGCCCGACAAAATGCGGCGCAGGGGGCTGACGTGCAGCTTTCCGGGCATACCCACGGCGGGTTAATCGCCGGGTTTGATCGCCTGTTTGCCAAACCCAATGGCGGCTATGTTTCGGGCCTGTATGCGGTGGAAGGGATGCAGTTGTACGTTAACAACGGCACGGCGTTGTGGCCGGGGATGGCGGTGCGCTTAGGTCGTCCTTCCGAGCTGACGCGCATCACGCTTCAGCCCGCGAAATAGATTACGCATTTTTCAGCACCACCACGGCATAGCGGCAGAGCTGCGTTGTGGTGTTGCTGAAGATGCAGTCGCTGGGATCCCCCAGTTCGAGGCAGTCACCTTGCTGCATTTCAAAGGTATGATCCCCTTCCTGAAAACTCAGCGTTCCTTCCAGCACCCAAATCAACTGACGCCGTGACAGATAGGATATCGCTGGCATTGGCACGCTCACCCCGGCCGGTAAATCGACACTGACCAGATCCACAGGTATCTGACCTGGTGAGACATGACGGCGAATATAACCGGTCTCTGGGTCCTGCCAGACCGGTTGCTGCGCCTGTCGGATCAGGGTGCCGGTCTGCACTTCGCTCAGGGCGATCAACTGCGACATACTCATATCAAAAGAACCGGCAAGTCGCGCCAACAGGGTCGCCGTCGGGCTGCTTTCGCCGCGTTCAATTTTGTGGATCATGGCGCGGGAAACCCCAGAGTTATCCGCCAAATCGGTCAGTGACCAGCCGCGTTTTTCCCGCTCGGCTTTTACTTTTTGTCCAATACGGATATTTATGCTGTCTTCTTTACTGGATTTTTCGTCTGACATAGTAGATAAATAATATAGTGAACGAACCATCTACTTTAGTGACAGAACCATGAGGTGTCCAGAATGAATATACGCCCGGCAGTGGAGCAGGATGCGGCAGTGATTGCCGACATTTATAACGACGCGGTGCTGCACAGCACGGCAATCTGGAATGATAAAACGGTCGATGTGGCGAACCGTGTGCAGTGGATGGCTGACCGTCAGCACGCCGGTTTTCCGGTGTTGGTGGCGGTTAATGCTGATGAGGCGGTGCTTGGCTACGCCTCCTATGGTGACTGGCGTCCGTGGGATGGTTACCGCTTTACCGTGGAACACTCGGTGTACGTGCTGAAAACTGCGCGTGGCAAAGGCGTTGGGGAAGCGTTGATGCATGCGCTCATCACCCACGCCACGCAACAGGGAAAACATGTGATGGTTGCGGGTATCGAGTCGGAAAATACAGCCTCGATTGCTTTGCATAAAAAACTCGGTTTTCGCGATGCCGGTCGCGTCAGTGAGGTGGGTAACAAATTTGGCCGCTGGCTGGATCTGACCTTTCTCCAGTTGCACCTCGATCAACGGGAAAAGCCCTGACAGGCAGGCTGTCAGGGGCAGGGTTAACCCTGTATTGAGCTGGCAAAGGTGCTGAGATGGTTTGCCACCGTTTGCGCGGCTTCCACCGGCAGCAGATGGCCTTTACCGGGGATGATATGGACGTCAGCCCAGGGATAAAGTCCGGCGATCGCCTGTTGAACCACTGCGGGAGGATCTACCCGGTCGTGCTCACCCGCCATAATGATGATTGGCAGATGGATGTGTTCGGCGGCAGCACGCAGGTCCTCACGCGATGCCGTAAAGATCCAGCCATCTGCCGCGTCGTCACTGACGCGAAGCGCATCCCGGACCAGCATTTCTTGTTGCTGAGCCGTCAAATGCCCTGCGGTTAAGACGTTTTCCAGTGTCCAGAGCACCGATTCACGGCTGCTGTAAGCCATACGCATCTGGCTGCGCTGTTCTTCACTGATGTTCATCGGGGCGAGCGGGGCGGAAGCCACCAGCGCGAGAGCCTCGACCTCCTGATTCAGACGGCTGGCGAGCAGTTGGGCCGTCTTCCCACCCATTGAGTGTCCAACTAAAATCACCCGTTTCAAGTTTAACTCTTTGATCACATTGTAAACGTCATCGGCATGGTCAGCAGTGCGATAGCCCTGCCCACCAACCGCTGACTCTCCTGAACCGCGTGCATCAATCGCGACACAACGGAATGTATGGCTGAGGAGATTGATCACCGAAGACCATGTTGCAGAAGAACCTCCCCAAAAATGCATAAAAACCAATGCAATATCGCCACTGCCGTTATCGGTTACATGCAGTTCTACACCCTTGCTGACTATTTTCATTGTTGCCTCGTCGTCTGAGAAATCGTCAGCAACAGTATCTGCAACAACGTAATGGTTTGGAATCAGCGAGAAAATAGCTATGGTAAGTACTAAAAATATATACAAGGTAAGGGCAGGATGGACCGACTCGTTAGCATGTCAGTATTTGTCACCGCGGTAGAAGAGGGTAGCATCGCGGCCGCGGCGCGCCGATTGAGTCTCTCCGCCGTTATGGCGGGGCGCTACCTCAGCGCGCTTGAGGAAGCGCTATCGGTAAGGTTGCTGGAACGCTCCACCCATCAGTTAAACCTCACCGATGCCGGTGCATCCTACTTTGCAAAAGCAAAACGTATCCTGAACGATATTCGTGAAGCGGAGCAGGAAGCCACAGCGAAACATATTTCCCCGCAGGGAAGCCTGCGCATCGCGGCCCCGGTCACCTTTGGCACCCTGTATCTGGCACCGTTAATTGCTGCGTTTATGCGTGATTATCCGCAGGTCGATATTCAGTTGCAGCTTCTTGATCGCTTTATCGATCTGGTTGATGAGGGGGTTGATCTGGCGATTCGTATCGGCCAGTTGCCTGACTCGGATCTGGTTGCCCGACGTATCATCGATTATCGCTTATTAGCCTGTGCCACGCCTCGTTATCTGGCGGGGGCGGGTATGCCGGTGTTGCCGGAGGATTTGTATCACCACGTCCTGATAGGTTACTCGGGTACCATGACAACATCGCCGTGGCGTTTTAGCGCCGCCAGCGGTGAGGTGAGTCAAATCGTGCCCAGCTGTCGCGTTCTCGCCAACAACACCGGCATAATGGTTGAACTGGCCTTACAACATGCCGGAATTGTCTATGGACCTGAATTTGTGGTGCAACCGCATTTACAGACAGGCGATTTGGTCGAGGTGTTGCCGGATTATCGTTGTCCGGTGATCTCATTGTTTGCTGTTACGCTTAACGCCAAATACGTCAATACCAAAACACGATTGTTTATTGGCTATCTGCAACAGGCTCTGGCCCCGCATAAATCTTCCGATACACCGCCGGCGTTAAACCGGTGACTTTAATGAATGCTCGCCGCATCACATCGCTACTGCTGTACCCGCAGAGCGCGGCGATAGATTTTACCGGGTGATTGGCGGTCAGCAGCTCGCGCGCCAGGGTGATGCGGGATTCCTCCAGCCACTCACCGGAACTGACGCCCATTTCCTGATGAAACAGGCGGTTCAGATGACGGGTGCTGAGTTGGATATGCGCGGCCATCTGCGCAACACTTTTTACCGTAGCCAGATGCGATAATGTCCAGCGTTGCAGATCCTGCAATGCTGAACGACCGTCCAGAGAGGTCTGCTGTTTACGTACGAAATGCCCTTGTCCGGCAGGCCGCCTGAAAAACATCACCAGATTCGCCGCAACATCCAGCGCCACTTCACGCCCCACATCTTCTTCAATAAAGCGCAGGGCTAAATCCATGCCCGACGTGACGCCTGCCGCCGTGCGCAGTGGGCCATCCGCGACATAGAGCGCATCAGCGTCCAGCGCAATGGCCGGGTAGCGTTGCGTCAGGGTTTTGGCAACCGACCAGTGGGTGGTGACTCTGCGATGATCCAGCAAGCCAGTTTGTGCCAGCAATAACGCGCCAGTACACACCGAGCCAAAACGTTGGCTGTGCAGACAGAGTGGGGTGATGGCGGCAAGTTGTATCGCGTTGAGGGAAAAATTCTCGGCATCTGGGGCACCTGCGATAAGAAAACTCATCGCGCCTTCAGGAACAGGAGTGTCCAATTGGCAATCGGCGGAGAGTCTGACACCGGAAGAGGCCACAATCTCCCGACCCGCTAATGACATCACCCTCGGCTGGTAGACCTGACGATGCAGAATGCGGTTGGCTTCAGCAAATGCATCCAGTGGGCCTGCCACATCCAGCAGCTGGACGCCAGGCACCGCCAATATCACGACGTTATGCACCATCTTCATCTCCTGAGTCTGTTTATATCGCAATGTCCGAAATCGTCAATTCAGGACTAATGTAGACATTCTCGCATCCTTTTAGAATGGCAGCCAGACATCCAACAGGAGACACATGATGAACTTCACCGTACAAGGCATTCGCATTCCCGATACGCAGATGATGCGAGACGCAACCGCTTTTATCCGTGACACTGAATCTGACCTGCTGTTCAACCATTCCAGCCGGGTTTATTACTGGGCGGCTTTAGCAGGCCAGCAACGCAATCTGAAAGTCGACCATGAGTTGCTGTACGTTGGCTGCATGTTCCACGATATCGGGCTGACCCATGAACATTGCAGCTGCGATAAGCGTTTTGAAGTGGATGGAGCCAATGCGGCGCGTGAGTTTTTACGCGGTTATGGGGTGGAAGAGGGCGAAATCGATAAAGTCTGGACGGGCATTGCGTTACATACCACCCCTGGCATTCCGGAGTTTATGGCCCCGGAAATTGCGCTGGTCACGGCAGGCGTGGAGATGGACGTACTGGGGATCGGCTATGAAGGGTTTGCGGCGGATGACCGGGAGGCCGTGGTGGCACAACATCCGCGTAGCGCCAGTTTCAAGGAAGAGATCATTCAGGCATTCTATGACGGTATCAAACATCGTCCGCAAACCACCTTTGGCAATGTGAAAGCCGATGTCCTGAAGGATAAGGATCCCGCGTTTCAGCCGATGAATTTCTGTCACATTATCCGGCAGTCGCGCTGGCAGGGATAAACATCTTAATTACAACATACGACACCGCGTTCTGGCATCCTCTGTCCGGCAACAATGCGGCCTGTTTGGCCGCTCTTTTATTTTAGTGGTATCGCTTCCACAACCTGTGCTTTTGCTTCCCTTTTCCACATCAGCGGAATAATACCGAATATTTATCTTCAACTCGCGGAATTTATTTAACTTTATGTATTTTAACAAGTAAGTGACTTTTCTTAAAAATATCGCACGGAATTATAATGTAGCAACATTGTGATAACGATTACACTAATGCTGTAGTTTCTTTACAGTTGTCACGTTTTTTCCTTCAAGGTTAATAAAATGTCACGGGCTTCCCGAATTCTAAATTTGTTAACGCTACTCTTTTCAGTGGTTTGCGCTGCATGGCTGCTGATTGGTGGTGTCTGGTTACTGTCGCTGGGCGGCAGTGCTTATTACCTGATTAGCGGCCTGGCAATGGCAGCGTTTAGCTGGCTATTGCTGAAGAGAAAGCGCAGTGCGCTTTACCTCTACGCTGCGATTCTGTTCTTTACCGCTATCTGGGCCTGGCATGAAGCCGGGAGCGATTACTGGACGCTGGTTCCACGTCTGGATATCTGGGTGTTGCTGGGTATCTGGTTAATTCTGCCTTTCAGCTACCGTCAATTCTCTGTCAGCAACAACAAACCGTTGGGGGCGATGCTGGTCGCGCTGCTGGTTAATGTGGCGTTGTTGGCCGGTTCTGCACTGCACGATCCCCAGGAAATCAACGGTGAGCTGCCGCTGACCGATAAAGCCCCGGCGACATCCACCGTTCCGGCGGAAGACTGGTCAGCCTATGGCCGTACCCAGGAAGGCGTCCGTTATTCACCGCTGCAACAGATCAATGAACACAACGTCAAGGATCTTCAGGTTGCGTGGCAGTTCGAAACGGGTGACCACAAAACCGCGAATGATCCTGGCGAGATCACCAATGAAGTGACCCCGCTGAAAATCGGCAACATGCTGTATCTGTGTACCCCACATCAAATTCTGATTGCGCTGGATGCTGCCAGCGGCAAAGAGAAGTGGCGTTTTGACCCGCAGCTGAAGTCAGACCCGACTTTCCAGCACATCACCTGCCGTGGCGTGTCGTACCATGAAATGCCAACGGCCGCAGCGAGCAACGCCAGCCAGCCTGCCATCTGCGCGCGCCGCATTTTCCTGCCGGTGGATGATGGCCGTCTGTTTGCGCTGGATGCTCAGACCGGTGAACGTTGCCAGAGCTTCGCCAACAATGGTGAACTGAATCTGCAACATCAGCAGCCAAATGCCTATCCGGGTGGCTACGAACCGACATCTCCGCCAATTGTCACCGATAATATGGTGATCATCGCAGGTTCAGTCACGGATAACCTGTCAACCCACGAGCCTTCTGGCGTCATTCGTGGTTTCGATATCAACAGTGGCAAACTGGTGTGGGCCTTTGACCCGGGTGCTAAAGATCCCAATGCGCTGCCTGCGGATGGTGAAACCTTCACCGCTAACTCACCGAACTCCTGGGCACCTGCCGCTTATGATGCCAAACGTGACATTATCTATCTGCCGATGGGCGTCTCCACACCGGATATCTGGGGTGGCAACCGCACGGCGGAGCAGGAGCGTTTTGCCAGCGGCCTGTTAGCGCTGCACGCGTCAACCGGCAAGTTGGCCTGGTTCTATCAGACGGTGCATCATGACCTGTGGGATATGGATCTGCCGTCGCAACCGACGCTGGCGGATATCACCGATAAAGATGGCAACACCGTTCCGGTGGTGTATGTACCGGCGAAAACCGGCAACATCTTTGTACTGAATCGTGAAACCGGCAAGCCGGTGATTCCGGCACCGGAAACCCCGGTACCACAGGGTCCAGCGCAGGGCGATCATCTGAATCCAACCCAACCGTTCTCTGAACTGACCTTCCGTCCTCAGCAGAAATTGCAGGGCAAGGATATGTGGGGCGCCACCATGTTTGACCAACTGGTGTGCCGCGTGATGTTCCATCGTCTGCGTTATGAAGGCCCGTTCACGCCGCCGTCAGAGCAGGGGACACTGGTATTCCCTGGTGACTTCGGCATGTTCGAATGGGGTGGCATTGCGGTGGATACCGACCGTCAGATCGCAATTGCCAACCCGATGGCGATGCCGTTTATCTCGAAACTGATCCCGCGCGGGCCGGGTAACCCAATCGAGCCAGGTGCCGATGGTGCCGCTGGCTCAGGTTCTGAGTCTGGCGTGCAACATATGTACGGTGTGCCCTATGGCGTGGAGCTGAATCCGTTCCTGTCGCCGTTTGGCCTGCCTTGTCTGCAACCTTCGTGGGGCTTCGTCTCGGCGATCAATCTGCAAAATCACCAGATTGTCTGGAAAAAACGTATCGGTACGGTACGTGACAGTGCTCCAGTGCCGCTGCCGTTCAAAATGGGTGTGCCGATGTTGGGTGGCCCGGTGACCACCGCAGGCAATGTGTTCTTCGTGGCAGGTACGCTGGATAACTACCTGCGCGCCTATAGCGTGCGGAATGGTGAGTTGCTGTGGCAGGCGCGCCTGCCAGCCGGTGGGCAAGCCACGCCAATGACCTACTCGGTTGATGGTAAGCAATATGTGGTGATTATGGCGGGCGGTCACGGCTCGTTTGGCACCAAATTGGGTGATTATGTGATTGCATATAAACTGCCGTAATCAGTAATCGTCAGACGGAAAACGCCCCCATTTGGGGGCGTTTTTATTATTTATTATTACTGTTCTGCATATTTTCGAACTGTGTGGTGAGATAAGTACTGGTATTATTTAATGCGTTAAGCATGGTATCCAGATGAGTAAATTGGCTTTTATAACGGGCTATGGTGTTATCTATTTTTTTACTGGCGTTATTATATTGATCGGTCAGCGCATTTAGCTTTTTACTGATGCTGTCCGTCGCTCCTTGCAGAACACCTTTGCTATTCAGCATTGCTGCCAATCCGGTTCCCAGCCCGGTCGCCACGCCGGTGGTTTTACCATCTCCGGTGAAGATATCCCGCACTGCGTCCGGTGTGGCAGAGATAGCATTACTGAGCTTGTCGGCATCAAGCCTCAGTTTGCCGTTTTGAGGATCGGTGGTGATACCCGCCTGGGTGAGGGTTTTAAACGTTGCCGACCCCGAGCCATTGGCCAGAATGCCTTTTAATTGCGTCTGGATTATTCGCAGCGTGCCGTCACCTAATAGCGCACCATTTTTTGTATCTTGATCCTGACCAGCATCGACGGGCGTATATTTGGTCAGGTTACTCATCGTATCCTGGAGCGAATTGTAGGCATTGACCCAGTCGGTAATGGCGGTTTTCGCTTTAGAATTATCGCTGGTAATGCTGAGCGTTTGCGTGCCGGATGTCTGGTCATTTAGCTTAAGCGTTACACCTTCAACCGCATCGGTAATAACATTACTGCTGCTCTCTATGCTGACATTGTTAATGCTAAGGAGCGCGTTTTGCGCCGCAACATTCTGTGTCAACCCTTTGGTGGTGACTGCCGCGTCGTAACCGATAAAATCCTGCAACGTGTCATCGCCAGTCACCTCAATACCTTTCACCGCATGACCGGTCCCTGTCTCGGTGGCAGTCAGTGAGAGGCGATACTCTTTATCGGATACGCGGATCAGACTCGCGCTGATACCGGCATTAGCCTTATTGATGCTATCGCGCAGCGCAGAAAGCGAAGTTTGATCTTTGCTTAAGGTGATGCTGTGCTCTTTGCCATCCTCCATGCGAATTTTCAGCGTCCGACTATCAGCATCGCTACCCAGTGGTAACTTCAAATCACTCTTTGCCGCACTGGTTAACGTCTGGGATTGCGCCAGTTGTGTCACACTGATGGTGTATTTTCCGGGGATGGCACTCCCACCCGAGTCGGCACTAAAGGCGGTGGTGCTACTGGTTGCACTGGTCTGGGTATATAGCCCACTTTCCTGCAATTTACTGTTGGCAGTCTGAAAACTCTGGATGGCTGTTTTCAGACTGCCATAGGCCGACAGCTTCGCTGTGGCCGCACTTTGTTGCTTTGAAATGGGTGTCAGAACCTGTTTCTCGGCGCTGGTGAGCTTGTCGAGAATTTCATCAAGTTTTAGCCCAGAGCCTATTCCTAACGTTGAAATCCCTACCATTTCCTTCCTCCTGTTAATATTTTATTACATTTACACTCTCAATCATTACAGAGAAATGGGATTTTATGATCGATAGGCTTACGCAATCCTTACATAATGCGGTGTTTTTCCCGGTATATAGCGTAATGGCGGGCAGGTAAGGTTAAAATTTGAGCTATAAGGCAGGGGAGGAAGGGCGTAATGGGCTATGCTTGGATACAGCAAGCCTTCATGTAAAACCAAAACGTGGGTAAGTGTGCAGGAATTGTTCGACTTCCTTTCTTATTAAGTTGGATATTAAAATGCATAAATTAATAATCCGAACATTAGGATATCATTTGCTCGTTGTGGTTTTCTGGTGTCATGCCAGTGAAATAAATCTCTATTCAGTCAATACCGGTTCTTTTGTTTACCATCTGACCGGGAATCACGGGCAATACACAGAGAATTTCGAAAATAACTTTTTTTCTGTTGAGCGTAAACTCTCTGAAGATTCGAAATACAGCGTGTTACTTGGCACAATGAAAAATAGTTTCGACGATCGTTGTCTTGCGATGGGCGTGAGAAGGGACTGGGCCTCCTGGGATAACGGGTGGGTGTTCAAAGGCGTATATGGATATACCGGCGAGTTCTTTTTCGATGCATTTAAAAATTGTGGTGATCACGGTTCTTATCATGATTTTAAAAAGGCAACTGGCATTGGATTTTCACCTTATATTTATCATGGCTTTCAATATAATTTCACTTCTTATTTTGGCATCGAAACGGGGATTATCATTCCCAGCGTGTTTGTTATCACTGTGCAGTGGAGTTTCCGGTAACCCTGGGGCGGGTGCGCTTCTGGTGACATAAATGTCATGATTTAGTCATGCGATGAACAGAGGTGGTTTTTTATAATGACTATAAATCAGGAACAGAGTGGAAAAGAAGTTTCACACCGTTTTCTGAGTAACCACCACCCAGGTCAGATATCAACCACTTATTGGAATTTAAGTTGTTGGCTGCATGGGGAATTTTAAACCGGAGATCCACTATGAAAAAAATCCTTGTATCGCTTGTTGCCATTATGACCTTTACCTCATATTCCTGGGCAGCAGAAAAAATAAATATCCACGACATGGTAAATAATGCGCAGGCTCCAGCCCACCAGATTCAGTCTTCCTCTGATAAAAGCACCACCCAGGGAGAAAGCATGAAAATGATGGATATGGGCGCTCATGACCAGGCTGCTATGTCTCATCAAATGATGCAAAACAACAGCGCTATGGCACACCAAAATATGACTGAAATGCACAAAAAAATGATGAAATCACAAAAAGGAACAACGAATTAGACAACAAGACCGTTCTGAATTCTCCGAGGTTATGAGAAAGGAAACAGCAATCCAGCGGCACACAGATTCTTTAACCTAACCAATCGGTAGATTTTGTCTATCCATGTTGATAATGTCACCCTGATTTCCCGGTTTTGAATGTCACTTGCTACTGTTTTCTGATGAAAAGGAAAGGGGAGTGAGGTCGTTTTTCAGGCCGGGTTTGAAGGGTGATAGCGCAGCCAGAATCGGTGGCTTGAAGTAAATGATAACCCCTTCGGATCAGGTGATGCTGTGATGTTGCTGGGCTATAATCATCATCCCTGTACATTAGAGAAGATTGCCAAACTGAAGCCTGTCCAGTTAATCTGAGGTTAACCGGATGAAAATGTGCTTTCGCAATGAACTTTAATCCCCGGATTAACCTCTAAATATCCATAAAAGACTTTTTTGAGTATTTTTTATACAGTTAGGGTGCTGCAAACGTGAAGAAAAAAAAACTATATCTCATAGACCAAATTTTAACGCTTTACTCGCGATTTTTTAGCAGGGAAACAGCACCTTCCTTACACGATCTTAATCCCAAAACTGTGGTGATCTATTCCACCACTGCACTGGGCGATTTTCTGATGAATACACCGGCTATTTGGAGCCTTAAAAATCGCTTCCCTGCCAGTCAATTCATTTTGGTTTCCAGTAAGAAGAATAAGGATTTAGTTAGCCGCTATCAGTGGTTTGATAAAATCTATATATGGGACAATAAGTTACTGAATTACCTGCCATTGTTCTTCAAGTTGCGCCGGCAGAAACCCGACTTATCGGTGATATTACACGGCCATTTTCCGTACGATGTTATGAGCGCAGTATTAACTGGCAGTAAGGTCATTGTGCGCGACCATTACGGCAGCGAGTCGCCACTTCTTAATAAACATCTGGACCATTACTCGGGTTATTTCGACGATCACACCATTAAACGCAAACTTAAATTGATTGAGTCGCTCGGTGCGCAGTCGCATCAGACCCGGATGCATCTGCCGGAATCGGAAAGCAGCGTTACGAGATCAGGTGACCACCTGCGTATTGGATTTCAGTTAGGTGCATCTAAAGATATTCGTCGCTGGCCACTAACATCATTCTGCCAGTTGGTGGCAGCGCTGCTTACTCGTTGGCCTGACTGTGAAATCATCGTGACCGGTGCGCCGCATGAGCAGCATCTTGAACAGGAGTTTATTGATAGCCTGCCGCTGCATTACCGAAAAAATGTTACGCCGATGGCGGGTAAAACCAATCTCAGCGGCTTGATTAACTTGATCCGCAGCCTGGATCTGTTGGTAACGGGTGATACAGGACCGATGCATATTGCGGTCGCTGCGCAGGTTCGTACCGTCAGCCTCTTTTCTACCGCCAATCCTCGTTATACCGGCCCCTGTCAGGACAGTGACCGTCATATCATTATTCACCGCCCGCCTGAAGATGACTCGCAACATCCCATGACTTCGATCACCGTTGAAGAGGTCGAACAAGCCATAGTGAAACTGGTGGGATAATGACTAACACGCCACAACCCTCCATGCTGGCAGCGGTGATTGCTCTAATCGAATATCATAACAAGCCAACCGCGCTAGGTTGGTTTAAGAAAGTTGATCACCCCAACTTTTACGTGCAAAGGTTACCCCTGAATGAGTTTGAATTTGCAGATCTGATGAATGACTTTTTTATCACTTTTGCAGTCAGTTCAAAGCATTATGATGATGCACGCTATTTTCCGGCAACACGCCTGCAATTCCCTTTGTTTACCCGTCGGAAGGGGTTTTCTTATCACCCCTTGACGGTTGCACTGCTATGCGAAGCGGCCAGACTTGGACACTGGCCTGAGGTGGTTACTGAATGATGGTTTGCAGGAATGCGTCGTAGACCTCATCCGTACTGAGCGAGCTGACATGGCGCGAGGCTGGTTGCAATACCTTATGCTTCACCTGCCAGGGATGCCAGCATGCCGGGTCACTGTCACCAAATAGCGCGACAACCGGAAGTCCCAGCGCAGCGCCAATATGCATCGCGCCGCCGTCACTGCTTACAAGGCCGCGAGATAAGGACATGGCCGCGATAAGCTGTGGCAGGGTGGTTGTCGCCACCGCTTTCACCGGCAGGTGCGTACAAAGTGCCATAATTTCGCGAGCTTTGTCGTCATCACCCGGATGGCGTGGATTGTCTCGGCTACCGGGTGACCACAGCAGCATAATCTGACAACGATGCCGGGTAGCAATTTTGTCTGCCAGTTCAGCGAACCGGGCGGCCTCCCATTGCTGGCTTGGCTTGCGGGCGCTAATTTGTAATGCATAAACCGGGAGAGAGGGATCGATGGCGTAGCTGTTACGCAGGTTGTTTGCACTCTCAGCATCCGGCAAAAGCGTCAGTTTACCTGGCGCAGTGGCGCTGAGATTAAACGGTCGTCCAAGGCTGAACAGGATTTCACTGATATGTTGCTGAGACTGACTGGCCGGTGGAAGCAGGTCGGTAATCAGCGGATGTGACTCTTCGCCTAAAGCAATGACTCTGCCAGGACGTATGATTTTTACCCATTTCAGTCCGTGCTGGTCCCAGCGGCTTTTTGCGAGGACCACCGCATCATACTTCTGCTTTTTCAGGTTAATCATCAGCATCAATCGTTGGAACAGGCAGTTCAGTCGACCCTGACCTTCGTCGCGGTGATGTAGTTTGGTGTAATACAAAAGTTGTCGTATATCGGGATTATTTTTTAATACCGGTGCCGCATAATTATTGGTTAGCACATCGACCTGATGCTGGCCAGACTGTGCGAGCGCACTTAAAAGCGGCGTCGTCAGTAGCGTGTCGCCAATATTATCCCGACAAATAATTAAAACCTTCATATCTGGTATCCTCTGCGCACAGACTGCTCTGGCTGGTCGAAAATTAGGCGCGCACCGTTAACATCTTAAGAACGTTAACATGACGGCAAAAGTTAACATATTAGTCAGCAAACAGCGAGGTTGGTTCAATAGATCGGATAACCGGAAAAGGCGGATGGCTTAATTTGAACTTTAAAAGGTTTGCGTTTTGTATGAGAAAAGAAAACGTTTTTTATATAGCTTAAAATAACAGCATAATGACCAGGGCATATTATGAACTGACTAAAAACAGGCATTTTCAAATATCCTAACATCCGCATCTCCAGAACGGCTAAGTCAGCTTTGCCTCTATAACACATGTCTATCCATTATTAAGATGTCGTCTCAGTGGCTAAGTTAAAGTGTCATCTACTTGGGAGGTCGTGCAAAACGGCGGTTAAAGTCGTCGATAAAGCCCGTAATCCAGCGGTTCGCCTCGCTGATGGAGCTGATGTTGTGCAGCCGCAGCTCCTTCACCAGCCGATCCTGCAGTGTCTGGTTGGCGCGCTCCACGCGGCCTTTGGCCTGGCTGCTGTTGGCGCAGATGCGCTCTATGCTGAGGTCGCGCAGTGCACGGCCAAACTGTGTGGTACCGCTGCGGCGTGCGTCCGTACCGTTAACCCTGAAAACGGCGTGCCTGTCGCTGTAGAATGCGACGGGTTTTCCATGTAAATCAATATACTCCCGTGTTGCTGTCATATAATCGAATGCTGACTCCGAATCGCAGAAGCGCAGGTGCATCAGGCGGCCGGTGGCATCGTCAACGTACACGAGCAGGCAGCACTTCGGTGCCCGATCCTCAAACCAGGCATGATGAGATCCGTCCAGCTGCACCAGTTCGCCGAGACAGTCGCGCCGGTGTCGTGGCTGATAAATGTGAGCCTGACGCCGTGAATGCGGCCGCCAGAGTCCGTCTGAGATCATCCAGTTGCGGACAGTCTCAATTATCGCTGCTATGGCTACCGGCGCCTCCATGCGATGCTCCGTGAAAACAACACATACATCTCAGAAAAGGTCGTCCGCAGACTGATGGCTGAAGAACAGCTGATTGTTAAGCGTGCCGGGCGCCGGCGATACAGCGCTTACTGCGGAGAAATCGGTCAGGCCCCAGAAAATCTCCTCGCCAGAAATTTTCGTTCCAACCGGCCAAATGAGAAGTGGCTGACCGATATTACCGAGTTCCATCTTCCGGCAGGCAAGGTCTATCTGTCGCCAGTCATCGACTGTTTTGATGGCAAAGTGGTGAGCTGGGCCATAGGGACACGTCCGGACGCAAAACTGGTCAATGCCATGCTCGATGATGCGATCGATACGCTCAGGGAAAATGAAAGACCGGTGATACACAGTGACAGAGGCAGTCATTACCGATGGCCGGGCTGGCTGGATCGTATCAACAGGTCGGGTCTTGTAAGGTCTATGTCGCGCAAAGGTTGTTCGTCGGATAACGCAGCGTGCGAGGGCTTCTTCGGGCGGGTCAAAAATGAAATGTACTACGGCAGAAACTGGGCGAGCACAACGCTGGAAGATTTTATGTGCTTCCTGAACAGGTACATACGTTGGTATAACGAGAAGCGAATCAAGATCTCATTAGGTGCAATGAGTCCGGTGAATTACCGGGAGCATCTGGGGATCACAACATAACAGTCCAGGAAAACATCCGCATCTCCTTAGCGCTTTGGAGTAACACATTGTGTTGAACCTAAGCACAGATGACCGGGTTCAGGCCAAGCTGAGTTGTCCGTTGTTCAGGTTAAACACAGGGTTTAACCGCCAAATATCTCTTTACCGCGCGTCTGTAAATCATTCACGGCTTCCAGTAAATCATCTTCGTTTATTGCCCGCTGCCGTTTTTTGTTCGGGTCTTTCTTCCCGACCCTCCGGCCCGGGCCTGTTCCGGCAGGAAGTGCCTGTGAGCGCGTGTTATCGCGCTTATCCTGCATCAGCTTAGCCACCGCAAGCGCGTGACCCAGCCGCTTATTATCAATGATGGCCCCCTGGTCAACTTCAGACAGGCGATCGTAAGCAGAGTAGGGAAGTACCGTTCCGTTACTTCTGAGTTCGACGTGACCGTCCGGATACTGCCAGGAGTCCAGATATTTACCGATGACACGGCGGCTCTGCTCATTATCTTCAAGCAGACAGAGCATCTTATCGTAACGTACCGTCAGCGATTTTGAGACCTTGCGCGGCTCACGCCAGGTAAAAATCGCCTCAAGATCGTCGTCTGCATCGAGAGGCCGGTGAACGTCAAAATCATGCCGGGGAGCCTTCGCAAAGCGGAGGTTGTAATCGGCCATGAACTCATCTGCGAAGGCATTGGCCGCATCCGGCGTGCTGATGCCGCGCAGACGCAGCTCTTTAACGAGGCGATCCTGCAATGTCAGATGGGCGCGTTCCACGCGTCCTTTGGCTGAGCTGGTGTTGGCGCAGATGCCGGTGATGTTGAGTTCGTTCATTGCACGTCCGAACTGAGTCTGTCCCTTACCGCCGGCCGCGTTTTTGTTGTTAATGCGGAAGATACTGGCTTTATCACTGTAAAACGCCAGCGGCTTGCCGTGCTGCTCCAGATAGCCGCGTGTGGCTTCAAAATAGGTAAACGTGGACTCTGATTTCACAAAATGGAGCTGCATCAGGCGGCTGGTCGCGTCATCGACGTAAACCAGCAGCGTGCAGGCCGGGCCACGGTTTTCAAACCAGCGGTGGTCACAGCCGTCGATCTGTATCAGTTCGCCGACACAGGCGCGTCGGCAGCGTGGCTGCTGGATCTTCGGTGCACGCAGTCTGCGGGGGATCCAGAGACCGGAAAGTATCATCAGCTTACGCACTGTCTCTTTGGATAACACCACGCCGTGAAGCTCGGCCAGTTTTTCGCAGGCCAGCGTCGGACCGAAGTCGGCATAACGTTCGCGGATGATCTGGATGGCATGTTCAGCAAGGCCTTCAGGCAGCTGATAGTTGCTGGGCTTGCCGCGCCGCCGGTCAGCCATGCCGAGCGGGCCGTCTTCGCGGTAACGCTGAAGCAGGCGGCGGCAGTGTCTGTCGGAGATCCCGAGGCGTTCTGCGGCAAGACGGGTAGTGAGCCGCCGGTCAATAACGTCCTGGATCATTTTAAGCCGGTTAACTTCGTTCATCGTAAAAAACTCCGCACCAGAAGCCGCCATATCAGGTTCCTCAGCAGGTAGCCCGAAGCGGCCAGGTTAGTTTAGCTCATAACGGCTAAGTCAGCTTTGCTTCTATAACACAAGTACACATAACGTGAATTATGTTAAATGCGATATCCGGCTAACCCCGCAACGCCACCCCATCCCGTAGCGGCGCGATTTATCGCGCAGGTTTTACGTCACCACTGCTGGATGATGCGCGATAAATCGCGCCGCTACGAAATAACCGGAACACACCTGGCAGCGCTACGCAAAATCTCCCGCCCAATCCCCCTGCGCTTCTCTCAGAATTCACGTAGCGACGCCTGCTGGGTTTTAATGGTCCAGATAGAGATAATGCATCCAGCTGGTCATTCGCAGCAGCACCTTCCGCATCACCGATACGTGTGTAAAGTGATCTGAATAAACAGCAACTTGTGCAAAGATGCCATCGGGTAATGCATCCACATCAGCATTCGGTTGCAGTTCAATCACTGCCAGGACACCATCAGAGCCAGGTGTGATGGTCAACGATTGTAGCGTCCCCTGTGCCTGATAGCTGCCGCCAGGGACTACCGGAAGAATGCTGGTCAATTTTCCGGGAAAGACCTGACCCGGAATAGCAGTAAATACCACTTCAGCTTCATCTCCCGGCTCCAGACGTAGCAATGAATTTTGTCGGAATTGCGCAATGATCTGTCGTTTTTGCTCAGGAATAAAAATCATTACTGGTCGCAGTGGCAAGGCTGCGGCATAGGTGCCGGGACGGATCAGCACCTGGGTAACATAACCATCGCTCGGCGCCCGAACGATGGTTTGGTCCAGGTTGTACTGCGCTTCTGCCAGTTGCGCGCGCAGGCTGACAATTTGTGATTGTTCTCCATTAACCGTGCTATCGAGTTGGCTTTTGATTTGCGCCTGTTCCGCCACCGAACTTTTTACCAATGCATCCTGGGCTAAGTAGTTCTGGCGCGCATGATCAATATCACTTTCCGAAAATGGATTAACCTTTGCTTTGCTTCCCTGTAAATAACGCTGGTAGTCTTTTAATAAACGGTCGCGTTCTGCTGATACATTGCTCGTATTCGCAATGGCCTCATCTAATTGACTCTTCAGCGTCTGAATATTTGAAATGGCCGTCGCTAAATCTGCCTTTAATCTGTCCACTCGCGCCTGATAACGCGTACTGTCCAGGCGAAAAAGCATCTCTCCTTTTTTAATTTCAGTGTTCGTTTTGTTGGTCACTTCTTTAACAATACCGGTGACCTGCGGCGTAATAGGAATGGATATCACCGCTTTTTGTGCCAGAGCAGTATAGGGATGGTTATAGTTCATCAACAGGATAAGTGCGCCTACCAGAAAAACGCCACCCAATGCGGCTGTTGGCACCGTCCATTTATTAACCGGTAT
The DNA here is from genome assembly GCF_009728735.1 of Pantoea phytobeneficialis. Lineage (NCBI taxonomy): Bacteria > Pseudomonadati > Pseudomonadota > Gammaproteobacteria > Enterobacterales > Erwiniaceae > Pantoea > Pantoea phytobeneficialis. Next base: position 328,853 of record NZ_CP024637.1, on the reverse strand, counting down.
TTTGAATAGTTTAAAAATGGCCCACGCAAACGCAACATAGGTCAAAATAATCAGTAAATCCATACGATTACTCCGCAGGAGGAGCGTTACTTATACCCTGTTTTCGCTCCAGTTCAGCAACGCGTAACTTAAGTAGTTCCAGCGAATCATTTTGACTTTGCATTCCCCAACCCCGTTCCGGGCGATACAGGGTGGCCCATATCCAGAGAAATGGCCAGATAACATGAAGCGTAAAAAGGCTCACCCAGCCAGCCACATGTATCGCATCGGCGTGAGGATGATTACGTGATTTTGCAATAAGATAAGGGATATCGTGCAGGATAATTATCCCGTAAAAAATAATAAGGAATACAAAGATCAGAACGCCCAGTGCAAAGTAGTTTAGAAACATATCTGCCTCGATATGAAGCCAGTCTGCTGATAAATATAGACGTCATCACCAGGACGAGAAAGAAAGATAATAAAAAAAATCACCCGCTACGCTTATTATTGGCACTGAGTTTAACGGGTTAAATCATTAAACATACCCCATCATTCTTAACATTGACTGCGCCTGATTCACCGCTTGCGAACGATGAGACACCCCTAACTTTTGATACAGATTCCGAATGTGCGTTTTAATGGTTGTTGCCGCGATCGCCAGCTCACCGGCAATCTGTTCATTGCTGTAGCCAGAATAGATCAGTCCCAGCACTTGCCATTCCCGCTGCGTTAATGGGCTGGTGCGAATGAGTTCCGGAACATCAGGATGATTTAACAAACGGCTGACAAAACCCTCATCAAAATGAGCAAATTTATGGCGGTGATGTTTATTCAGTTCATCAAGGATACGTCGCGCCCGGTGGTTATCCAGCTCATCCAGAATATTGAGCTGAATCAGTTGCCGCAATTGCTGCGCCATCATCTCACCCTCAATAACAAAATGGCTGACAAACCCCGTGCTGCGTGCCAACTTCAGGGCTTCAATTAAGGTTCGCTGCGCATCAACTTTACGATCAGTTTGCCAGTAGATTTGATTCATCAGGAGCAAATTGCGATTCAAATCACTCATCAATCGTAGTGCGCGCGCGTTGTCATTTAATTCATCCAGCACCACCTCTGCCTGCGTCATATTACCCAACATGATCTGTGCCCGCGCCACGTTGCGCCACTGGCCTTGCAGAAAATGATTATTGGCGAACGCCGGTTTCGCCGTCTGGCGCATCCAGGTATTGGCGCTTTGTTTATCCCCGGTCATCTGCCAGTAAATCACCCGTACCTCGTCAGCATTGGCGATCCAGTCACTGTGCCAGTTACCGTTATTCAGCAGGTTTTCCAGCCGATTCAGGTGACTGCGGGCATTATCCAGATTGCCCCGCGCCAGCGAGCATTGTGCCAGCAGGCCCAGGCACTGAATTTGTTGCTGCTGCTGATACCCTTTCAACACCCGGATACCCGCGCGAGCCGCCTGCTCGGCCTCATCCAGCCGCCCCCATGCCCACATCAGTTGCGCGCGGATGCGTAACAGGAACTCATGTAGAGGAAATTGCGCCAGGTGTTGTTCATTCACCAACACAAACGCCCGCTCCTGTGTCTCATACGCGCCCTGCAAAAAACCCTGAGCAAACAGAATTTCACTCTGTTGAATCAGGCTCCACAGCGCGTAGTGCCAGGTCTCGTCACGTCGCGCCATTTGCTCCGTCTGACGCATCAGCTTCAGTGAATTAACCAGGTCGCCTTTACAATGCATCACTTCACCCAGCACCGACGTGGCGACAATACGGCTGTAATAACAACTTTCAGGCAGGCTCTCCAGCGCCAGCATCGCCAGATGTTCCGCTTCCTCGGCGTTGCCATTGTTGATGGTGACCTGGGCACGAACCGCGTTAAATTCCCCGCGTAATGCCTCGTCGATATCGCGACAACACGCCGCTTCAAAGCGTGCCAGCAGGCTGTTAACCTCATAAAAACGATGCTGACTTTGCATCAACCACGCCTGTAATAACACCAGACGAGGATTCTCCAGCAATGTCTCCCACGGCAAGGTTTTGAGCGATGCCTCGAGCAGCGTTAATTCGCTCTGATTAAACAGCGTCCAGGCATGGACGAGTAACACATCACGCAACATCCCTGCATCACCGGACGCCAGCGCATGATGAATAGCTTCGCGCGGGTACCCCTGCGCCATCCAGCTTTCTGCGGCGGCGCGATGAATAGCGGGCAACTCGGCGGCGAGTTCCCACTGACAACGCAGCCGCAAAAAACTGCCAAACAACGGATGATAGCTAAACCATTGCCCGGAATTATCCATACGTTGTAAAAACAACCCCTGCCGCTCGATCTCTTCCAGCCGCATCTGTCCGTTCTCTTCCCCGGTGACGCAAGTAATCAGCGCATCGTTCATGGAACGTAGCAGCGCACTTTTCAACAGAAAATGACGCGTGGCGACGTCAACGTTGTCGAGCACCTCCTCCACCAGATAATCCGAAAGATGGCTGGCGTTGATGCCGGAAAGGCGACGCGCAGAATCCTGGGCGGAGCTGGCCCCCTGACGGGCGGAGAGCGCAATCAACTGCAAGGCAGTGGCCCAGCCTGCTACATCATCACACAGTTGGTTGCTCTCTTCACAGGCGAGCGGTGCCGTCAGACGCCCATCAAAAAACTGCTTCGCCTCCTGATGGGTAAAGGCCAGCTGCTGGCTACTCAGTTCAATCATTTGTTCACGTACCCGCAGATTGGCGATACCCAGTTGCGGCAAATTACGTGACAGCAGAATCACCGTGAGATTGTCGGGTTGATGGCGCAAAAAGAAGCGCATTGCCTCATGAATGGCGGGATTAGTGATGTGATGATAATCATCGACAATCAGCCACAGCGGTTTTTGCCACTCCGTCAGCTCAATAAACAGTTGCGCAAATAATGCATTGAGGTTCATGTACTGACGCTTTTGTGCCAGCAACTCGCTGCGGGGACACCCCCCTTGCGTAGCTTGTTGCAACGCAGCAATCAGATAATCAGCAAAAGGTTCGGGATGATTATCCCCCTCGTCCAGTGAATACCACCCCAGATTGCTTTGGTCCGCCGCCCACTGTGAAACCAGCGTGGTCTTACCGTAGCCTGCGGGGCTGGTCACCAACACCAGCCGATAATTACCGGCCGCGGTGAGTTTTTGCAGCAGGCGGTCACGCGTGACGGTGCTTTCCAGACGGACAGGGCGACTGAGTTTCGAGGGTATTAACATAGACGCATGCATCTCCCTTACATTTAGCGATTATTTTTTTACGCTTCGAAATTATTATTCACACAACTTCGATTATTCGCGGAGTGATTGCAAGCAAACTCATTAAGTAATCTTTACAAAAGCGGCAGTTATCACATTCCTGACACACTTTCAGATTCCCCTCACCCTCTCCACCCTGCTTATCCTCCCTGGTGAATTTACCGCAGGAGGAGGAGCGTATAGCCAGCCACAGGCACACTGGCGGGCAGACTTTATTCGCTCTCACAGGACATCCGGTTATGACACAGCTTTTTGATCGTTCACGTTTTATGCAATCCCTCACCCGCCAGTGGCAACGTCTTGGTTTACGCGATGCACGCGATATGACACCACATCAGTGGTGGCATGCCCTGAGTGGTGCACTGGCCGATATGCTGGCTGATCTTCCCGCTCACGCCCGCAGCACACCTCAACGTCACGTTAACTATCTCTCGATGGAATTTCTGCTTGGGCGTCTGACCGGGAACAACTTGCTGAATCTGGGATGGTATGACGCCGTTAACGATGCGCTGAAACAGTGGGACATTAATCTGAGTGAGGTGCTGGAATGTGAAACCGATCCGGCATTGGGCAACGGTGGGCTGGGCCGTCTGGCTGCCTGTTTTCTTGACTCGATGGCCACCGTGGGACAACCGGCAATCGGCTATGGCCTGAATTATCAATATGGCCTGTTTCGCCAGCGTTTTGTCGAAGGTAAGCAACAGGAACTGCCGGATGACTGGCAGCGCGATCGCTATCCGTGGTTTAGCCATAACGCCGCGTTAAACGTCACGGTTGGCATTGGTGGCAAGGTGATCAATGCACGTTGGCAACCGGCGTTCCTGTTGCAGGGTGAAGCCTGGGATTTGCCGGTGGTCGGTTTTGAAAATGGCATCACGCAACCGCTGCGTCTGTGGCAGGCAAAGCATGCACAGCCTTTCGACCTGCAACGCTTTAACGATGGCGACTTTTTACGTGCCGAGCAGCCCGGCATTGATGCCGAGAAACTGACCAAGGTTCTCTACCCCAACGACAATCATGCAGCAGGCAAAAAGCTCCGTCTGATGCAGCAATATTTTCAGTGTGCCTGCTCGCTGGCGGACATCCTGCGCCGCCACCATCAGGCCGGACACCCCATCGCCACGTTGCCAGATTACGAAGTGATTCAGCTCAATGACACCCACCCCACACTGGCGATCCCTGAGCTGATGCGTCTGTTGCTGGATGAGCATCAGATGGATTGGGAACAGGCCTGGCAGATCACCCGCCGCACCTTTGCTTACACCAACCATACGCTGATGCCGGAAGCGCTGGAGTGCTGGGACGTGCGTATGGTACGCGCCCTGCTGCCGCGCCATATGATGATCATCAATACCCTCAATACCCAGCTTAAAAAGCAGGTCGATGCGCGCTGGCCGGGCGATGACGCGTGCTGGGCGAAGCTGGCGCTGGTGCATAACAACCAACTGCGGATGGCAAACCTCTGCGTGGTGGGCGGCTTCGCAGTGAACGGCGTCGCGGCGATGCATTCACAACTGGTGGTACAGGATCTGTTTCCTGAATATCACAGCTTGTGGCCGGAGAAATTCCATAACGTCACCAACGGTATCACCCCCCGGCGTTGGATTAATCAATGCAACCCGGCACTGGCGCGGCTTATCAGCGACACCTTAGCGCAACCCTGGATCAACAATCTGGATGCGTTGCAGGGCCTTGAAGCCTTTGCCGATGATGCCGACTTCCGCGCGCACTATCGCGCCATCAAGCAACACAATAAAGTTGAGCTGGCGCATTGGGTTCTGGCGCGCACCGGCATCGCTATTAATCCTGAAGCGATGTTTGACGTGCAGATTAAGCGTCTGCATGAATACAAACGCCAACACCTGACATTGCTGCACATCATCGCGTTGTGGCAGACGCTGGTCAGCGATCCGCAGGCGAATCTCGCGCCGCGTGTGGTGTTGTTTGGTGCCAAAGCTGCACCGGGCTATGCGCTGGCGAAAAACATCATCTACGCCATCAACAAAGTGGCGCACGTCATCAATCACGACCCGCGTGTCGGTAACCGGTTAAAGGTGGTGTTCATCCCCGACTACAACATCTCGGTGGCGGAGCGCCTGATCCCTGCCGCCGATCTTTCTGAGCAGATCTCCACCGCCGGCAAAGAAGCGTCCGGCACCGGCAATATGAAGCTGGCGTTGAACGGCGCTCTGACCATCGGCACGCTTGACGGAGCAAATGTCGAGATTGCGGAGCAGGTTGGCAGCGAAAATATTTTTATCTTCGGTCACACCGTAGAACAGGTTAACGCGTTGAAAGCACAGGGTTACGCTCCCGCCGTGTGGCGCAAGAAGGATCGTCAGCTCGATCAGGTGCTGAAGGCGCTGGAAGATGGCACCTTTAGCGATGGCGATACCCACGCCTTTGCCGAATTGCTGCACAGCCTTAACGCGCAGGGCGGCGATCCATATCTGGTGCTGGCTGACTTCCGTCACTACCTGAAGGCTCAGGAACAGGCGGAAACGTTGTGGGCCGATCAGGAAGGCTGGACGCGTGCCGCGATCCTGAATACCGCGCGTTGCGGCATGTTCAGCTCCGATCGGTCGATCCGTGATTATCAGCAACGTATCTGGCAGGCGGAACGCTGAGGAATCCGATGAAACCACACAATCTCATCGCGCTGGATTACATTGATGCCCACGGCCAGTCGCAAACTATTTCCGCCGATACCCGCCAGCGCCTGCTGGCGGCCATGCAACCCGCTGTTGCTGAGCGAGCGCCGTTACCCGCCGTGAGGGTGTTTCAGCACGGTCAGCCGCTGGAGTTATCACCAACCCTGACCGGTCCGGCGCTCTGGCGGCTGCAAAGCGAAAGCGGCGATGAGTGGTCAGGACAATGCGTCCCGGACCAATCGCTACGTTTACCCGTTTTACCAGAGGGATATCATCAGCTTACGCTATCATCAGCCGGCAACAGCTTTAGCTGCAAGATTATCGTGACACCGTCACGTTGTTATGAGCCGGGCGAACTGCTGAACGGTGAATCGCTGTGGGGAGCCTGCGTCCAGCTCTATACTCTGAGATCAGAGCATAACTGGGGCATCGGTGACTTTGGCGATTTGAAACTGATGCTTCAGCAAGTGGCGCAGCGTGGCGGTGCCTTCATTGGTCTGAATCCCCTGCACGCCCTGTTTCCGGGGATGCCGGAGAGCGCCAGCCCTTACAGCCCCTCATCACGCCGCTGGTTAAATGTTATTTATATCGATGTGAATGCGGTGGACGATTTTATCCGGAGCGAGGATGCACAAAGCTGGTGGCAATCCCCCGCGACGCGGCAGATATGGCAGGACGTGCGTGCCTGCGACTGGGTGGATTATCGTGCCGTAACGCAACTCAAACTGACCGCGCTGCGTCTCGCCTGGGCACATTTCTGCCAGCGCGACCTGGCCGATCCCGACGTCAATGCCTTTGAAGCCTTCGTCACCGCCGGCGGTGAAAGTTTGCAACTTCAGGGGGTGTTTGATGCGCTACATGCGGCGTTGCTGGCGCAGGACGAGGGCAATTATGGTTGGCAGGTGTGGCCGCAGGTCTGGCAGCATCCTGACAGCGCAGCGGTACGCGCCTTTCGTATTGAACACAGCGATGAGGTGAATTTTTACCTGTGGCTTCAGTGGCTGGCCGCCCGCCAGTTTGCCGCCTGCTGGGAGGTGTGCCAGCAACAGCAAATGCCAATCGGGTTATACCGTGACCTGGCGGTGGGGGTGGCACAAGGTGGCGCGGAAACCTGGGGCGATCGCCATCTGTATTGTTTACAAGCCAGCGTTGGCGCTCCGCCGGATATTCTTGGCCCGCTTGGTCAGAATTGGGGATTGCCGCCGATGGACCCGCAAGTAATGCAGGCGCGAGCCTATCAACCCTGGATTACCCTGCTGCGGGCGAATATGCGCGACTGCGGGGCATTGCGCATTGATCATGTGATGGCGCTGCTGCGTCTGTGGTGGATCCCGCGCGACGGCAACGCGGCCCAGGGTGCCTATGTCCACTATCCGATTGACGACCTGCTGGCCATCCTGGCGCTGGAGAGCCAGCGTCATCGCTGTATGGTGATTGGCGAAGATTTGGGAACCGTGCCGGACGCGATTATTGGCAAACTGCGTGACGCCGGGGTGTATTCCTACAAAGTGCTTTATTTTGAGCAAACCTCGGCAACGGGTTTCCGCCCACCGCGCCAATGGTTGCGTCAGGCGATGGCAGTTGCCACCACCCATGATATGCCGACGCTGCGTGGCTGGTGGCAAAGTGATGACCTGACGACCGGCAGCAAATTGGGACTGTATCCTGACAAAATTATCCTCGCCGGGTTGCATCAACAGCGGCGGGCGGCTAAACAGGCGCTGGTGCGCAGCCTGCGCCGCACTGGCTACCTGGCGAAATTTATCCGTCAGACCGTGATGAACACCACGCTGAACCATGCAATGCACGGCTTTCTGGCCGACAGCAGCAGCGCATTGCTTGGACTGCAACCCGAGGACTGGCTGGATATGGCCGCACCGGTGAATATACCGGGCACCACTGATCAGTATCCCAACTGGCGGCGTAAATTGCGCGTCACGCTGGAAACGCTGTTTCGCGATGCGCATGTCAATGCTTTGCTGGCGGATATCCACCAGCGGCGGCAGATCAGTTAGTTTGCGCGATAAATCGCGCCACTACGGGCCGTTCCGTAGCGGCGTGATTTATCACGCGATTATTGCACGCATAAAAAAGGTGCGCCGTAGCGCACCAGGTGGGGCAACTCAGCACTGCCGGGGTAACATCACCCCTTGCCTTTAACACTGCTGATAAACGTTGGCCGTGCGGTGGTTGATCCCAGCCGTTCGGCCTCATCCAGCAGTTTGAGCGCTTTATCAATGTTGCCCTGCTCAACCGCCTGGCGGATGTTCTGATTAAAGTAGCTCTCGGTGTCATTCATAATCGGCGCGCTTTTCGGTGCAGGTGACGTTGTCACGACGGCCGGCGTTGCCGCCTGGGTACTGCCGACCATCACCGGTGCCGGGCCGGACGAACCAAATAACGGCCCCACCAGGATTGACGAGCCAGAACTGGTTTTGACTTTCAGCTTCAGCGTACCGGTGCCGGTGTGGCGCGCGATCGGATCAGGAATATCAGGTATCGCGTTGCTGGTGCCTTTGGCATACGCCTTGGCCGGGTCCAGCAATGTGGTGGTTTGCGTCAGATCCTGCTCGGTAGTAAACACCAGCAAGTAAATCTTGCGCTGGCCGGGCACCGGCGTCAGCCTCATCAACCCTTCCAGTCGATCCGGTGTCATCACACCCGGTTGCTGATAGGTAAAGAACTTACTCGGAAACCAGGCAGCGGGACGCAGGTTTTCATCCAGCACCAGAACGTTCGGTGCGAACACCTGATTGTTTTCCACCTCGCTGGTTAAAGTGACGTTCAGTTCACCGATATTGGCAGGCAGGCTATAGGCTGCCACTGCGCCCGTTACCCCGGCGGCACCGGTCGGGATAGCGCTGTTCGACAATTTGCTGACCTGAGTGCGCGAAGCATCTACCGGGAGCCAGCTCAATTGTTGCAGGCTGGCGGTTGGGAATGTCGGTGCCGCAGAGAGATCCTGGGGTACGAGGGTGATATCGGCATAGGCTGGCAGACTTTGCCCCGCCAGCAGCGCAGCACTCAGGCAGAGCGCCGCCAGTGTTTTTGTCATTTTCATTGTTTTGGCCTTATGAGCAGATCAGCAGCGACGGAACCAGGCAATGGCCGCCGCTGCCGAATAAACGATCGATAAACTAGCGAATTACCACCAAATCTCCATCTGCGCACCAAACGTCCACTCGTCGTTATTACCGCGACTGTTGGTCAGGATGCCGTTACCGCTGCTATCCGCTGCGGCAAAAGAGGTGATATCGGCAGAGGAGTCTTTGGTGTAGCCCCACTTCTCATCCCATTTGGCGTAAGTCGCGAACAGACGCAGTGCCGGACGCGACCAGATGCTGTCGCCAGCCTGCCATTGTTGCGCGAGGGTGATTTTGTACTGACCGTTGCGCTCATTCGCCTGTTGTGACTTGACGTTGTCGTAGCCCACTTCCAGCAAGGTACTCATGATCGGCGTCCATTTGTACATCGGACGCACACCCACGGTGTACCATTCGGTACCACGGTTATTGTCGAGATCGATGTCCTGGTACATGGCGACGTACATCAGATCCCAACGATCCGCCAGCGAAATCGCCCCGTGGTCGAGGATCCGGTACATATTACCGTTGTTATTCAGGCTGGTGCCCTGTGGCAGCCCTTTGCCTTGTGAGGTCATGGCATCGGAGGCGTATTGCAACACAAACTTGTTGTAGCCCTTCAGCATGCTTTGGGTATGTTCAGCTGTGAACATCCAGCCATCTTTTGACGCGCCATTTTCCAGATGGTAGCCATCACGCTCATTGGCACGTCCGTAATCAACACCCAGTTCCAGTACGCCATTCGGGTTAGTTTGCAGCCCCGCCAGACGGATATCGAACACATCGTTGGCCGTGGCGGTGGCGTAATCACGCGTTTGATCGCTGGAGAAGGTGTAAGAACCGCCGGATTCTGACGAACGCGTGGCAGCGAAGGAGAGTTTGCCAAAACCGAGATCAACATCTTCCAGACCCGCTCCCGGACCGGAGATATCCCAGTAGTAGAAGTCGATCATATGGACGTCATGGCGTTGATAGAAGCGCTTACCGGCCCACATGGTGGCGCCCGGCAGGGCATCAATCAGGTTCTTGCCTTTGACGTTGGCTTCACGGAACGCCGGGGAGGTCGCTTCCCAGTCGTTTTGCTGTGATACCGAATAGGCCACGTTAGTGTCGAAATAGAAGCTCTTATCGCCCTCTTTCCACACTTCCTGGCCCAGTTTCAATTCAGCGTAGGTTTCGCATTCGTTACCCAGACGGTATTTGCTTTGCGCACCGGTTGCCTGAAAACATTGTTGTTCACCACCACTGCCGGTCCAGCCGATGCCGGAACGGGCATAGCCGGTGAAATCCACCGCCATCGATGGGGCAGAGAGCGTACCCGCCGCGATGGCAACCGCGAGAGGGAGTTTGCGCAGAGTTAACATGTTTTTATCTCCTGAGGTCATTGCTTTTCTTGTTTTTACGGGGCTAAACACCAGGCTCCTGATGCAGCCTGCGACAGGCGCTGCCATCTTCACGGAACAGATGGCAACGTTCTGGCGGCAGGCCAATGCCCATCAGGGCGCCCTCTTCTACCAGCACCACGTCTTCCTGGCGGTAAACCAGGTTCTGACGGATGGCGGGGATTTGGATGTGAATTTGCGTTTCAAAACCGAGTTGCTCGACCACCTGCACCTCACCTTCGAGGGTGACATCGGCGATATCGCTGGAAATCAGATGTTCGGGACGAATGCCTAACGACATGTTGCTACCCACCTGCACCCCGGCACTGTCCACCGGCAACCACACCAGTTGATCGTTGGGCAGCCGTACCTGAACCTGCTCAATCGAGGTCGCGGTGACTTTCACCGGCAGAAAATTCATCTTGGGGGAGCCAATAAAACCGGCGACAAAGCGGTTGGCGGGATAGTGATAAAGCTCAAGTGGACGACCGACCTGGGCGACGCGTCCGGCGTCAAGTACCACGATTTTGTCAGCCAGCGTCATGGCTTCGACTTGATCGTGGGTGACATAAATCATGGTGCGTTTCAGTCGCTTATGCAGACGGGAAATCTCGATGCGCATCTGCACACGCAGTGCCGCGTCGAGATTGGATAACGGTTCATCCAGCAAAAACACGCGGGGTTCAGCCACCAGCGTACGACCAATGGCGACGCGTTGACGCTGCCCGCCGGAGAGCGCTTTGGGGCGGCGGTCGAGCAGATGCGCCAGTTGCAACACCTCCGCCACCTGATTTACCCGTTGTTGAATCTCCGCCTTTTTCACCCCGGCCAGTTTCAGGCCGAAGGACATATTTTCCGCCACGGAAAGATGGGGATAGAGGGCGTAGGACTGGAACACCATGCCAACGCCACGTTCGGCAGGCGGTACATCATTCATGCGTTGATCACCAATCAACAACTCGCCGCGGGTGATGGTTTCCAGCCCGGCGATCATGCGCAGTAGCGTGGATTTACCACAGCCTGATGGGCCGACAAACACCACGAACTCCCCTTCACCGATCTCCAGATTGATATCTTTCGATACCTCGGTGTCGCCCCAGGTCTTAGTGACATTGCGTAACGCGACGCTCGCCATGATGCTTTTCCTCTCAGCTTGCTAATCCTTGCCCGTATCACGGCGGGCAGACTCCGGCGACCACTATGGGCAAGGCTGACGCCGGTAACATCCTCCACACCGGGCGGATTTATGGGGGAGGAGACGGGAGGAGGAGATCATGGCTGACAGTCAGGGGTGACGGGGCCGCCAGGCATTTTTGTGATCGGCAATACAAACTGACAGCGCCATTTTTGTGCGCCAGACCGTGATAACCGGGCAGTTTTGCAACGGCGATCACATTGGACGCGCGACGGGCGTAGAGGGGAGGAGGATGAGAACGCAACCTGAATCCACACAATGTGGCGACAACAGAAATTTTCGTTACCGCTAACAGGATGGAGTTATGACGATGAAAACCGGCGCACGCATTCTCGCCTTATCAGCCCTTTCTGCCGTTTTATTTTCGGCAACCGCGATGGCAAAAATCGAAGAAGGAAAACTGGTCATCTGGATCAACGGCGATAAAGGCTATAACGGCCTGGCTGAGGTGGGGAAAAAGTTTGAGCAGGAGACCGGCATCAAGGTGACGGTGGAACACCCGGACAAAATGGAAGAGAAATACCCGCAGGTGGCGGCGACCGGTGACGGCCCGGATATCATCTTCTGGGCGCACGACCGGTTTGGCGGTTATGCCGAATCGGGCCTGCTGGCGGAAATCACCCCGGATAAAAATTTTCAGGAAAAACTCTTCCCGTTCACCTGGGACGCGGTGCGTTTCAATGGTAAGTTGATCGGTTACCCAATTTCAGTTGAAGCCCTGTCGCTGATTTATAACAAGGATTTATTGCCCTCCCCGCCCAAAACCTGGGAAGAGATCGCCGCGCTCGACAAGCAAATGCGTAAACAAGGCAAAAGCGCCCTGATGTTCAACCTCCAGGAACCCTACTTCACCTGGCCGCTGCTGGCGGCAGGCGGTGCCTACGCCTTTAAATACGCCGACGGCCATTACAACGTGAAAGACGTGGGTGTCGATAACGCCGGGGCAAAAGCCGGTTTGCAGTTCCTGGTGGATCAGGTCAAAGCCAAAACCCTCAATGCCGATACCGACTACTCCATCGCGGAAGCGGCGTTTAACAAGGGCCAGACCGCCATGACCATTAACGGTCCCTGGGCATGGAGCAATATTGACAAAAGCGGCATCAAATATGGCGTCACCCTGCTGCCGACACTGAATGGCAAGCCGTCGAAAGCCTTTGTCGGCGTGTTGAGTGCCGGGATCAATGCTGCCAGCCCGAATAAAGAGCTGGCGAAAGAGTTTCTCGAAAACTATCTGCTGACCGATACCGGACTGGAGGCGGTGAATAAAGACAAGCCGCTGGGTGCCGTGGCGCTCAAATCCTTCCAGCAGCAGCTCGAGAAAGATCCGCGTATTGCCGCCACCATGAGTAACGCCCAGAACGGCGACATTATGCCGAACATCCCGCAGATGGCGGCCTTCTGGTACGCGATGCGCACCGCCACGCTTAACGCCCTGAGCGGCCGTCAGACGGTTGATGCCGCGTTGAAAGATGCCAAAGCACGTCTGAATAAGTAATTTCCACTCGCCGGGCCGGAGCAATCCGGCTCGTCACTGGCTGTTAAGGAAAACCGGATCATGTCAGGAAAACCGCAAACGGGAAGCACGTTGCTGAAGGGCCTTCTCGTCGGGATCTGCTGTCTGCTGGTCGGCTACCTGTTGGTGCTGATGTATATCCAGGGTGAATATCTGTTTGCCCTGATTTCGCTGGTTATCAGTGCGCTTGGTATCTGGATCTATGCCAACCGCCGTGCGTATGCCTGGCGCTACGTTTATCCCGGTATCGCCGGGATGGGTTTGTTTGTGCTGTTCCCGCTGGTTTGTACCGTCGCCATTGCGTTTACCAACTACAGCAGCACCAACCAACTGACGCTGGAACGTGCGCAGCAGGTGTTGCTGAGTCGCCAGTATCAGGACGGTGCTGGGTTAAATTTCAACCTGATTGCAGCAGGTGACCGCTGGCAGCTGGTACTGACCGAGGCCGATAGCGGCCAAACCTACGTTTCAGCGCCGTTTGCCTTCGGGGGTGAACAGTCACTGAAACTCACGGTCGCCACGCCGCCTGCCGGTGAACGTGCCAATTTGCGTGTTATCACCACCCATCGTCAGGCGCTCAGTCAAATCCATGCGGAACTGCCGGATGGACGTCAACTGGTGATGAGTTCCCTGCGCCAGTTTTCCGGTACACGCCCGCTTTATCTGCTGAGTGATGATGGGCGGTTGAAAAACCAACAAAGCGGCGTGTTCTATCGCGCCAACGGGCTGAGCGGTTTTTATCAGAGCGTCAATGCCGACGGTAGCTGGGGCAGCGAGAAACTCAGTCCCGGGTTTACGGTAAATACCGGCTGGAAAAACTTTATCCGCGTCTTTACCGATGAAGGGATCCAAAAACCATTCCTGGCGATCTTCGGCTGGACGTTGATCTTTTCGCTGCTGACCGTGGTGCTCACGGTCGCCGTGGGGATGGTGCTGGCCTGCCTGGTGCAGTGGGAAGCGTTGCGCGGCAAAGCGGTCTACCGCGTGATGTTGATCCTGCCGTATGCCGTTCCGGCATTTATCTCGATCCTGATCTTTAAAGGATTGTTTAATCAGAGCTTCGGCGAAATCAACGTGATGCTGAAGACGCTGTTTGGCTTTCAACCTGCGTGGTTCAGCGATCCGACGCTGGCGCGCGCCATGCTGGTGATCGTCAATACCTGGCTGGGCTATCCCTACATGATGATCTTGTGCATGGGGCTGTTAAAAGCGATCCCGGACGATCTTTATGAAGCCTCAGCGATGGACGGGGCCGGGCCGTTGCAGAATTTCTTTTTGATCACCCTGCCGTTGTTACTGAAGCCGTTGATGCCGCTCATGATCGCCAGCTTTGCCTTTAACTTTAATAACTTCGTGCTGGTGCAATTGTTGACCAATGGTGGCCCCGACCGGCTTGGCACCACCACCCCGGCGGGTTACACCGACCTGCTGGTTAACTACACCTGGCGTATCGCCTTTGAAGGCGGCGGCGGTCAGGACTTTGGTCTGGCGGCGGCGATAGCCACCCTGATCTTCCTGCTGGTGGGCGCACTGGCGGTGATTAACCTGAAAGCCGTGCGGATGAAATTCGATTAAGGAGACGTTATGGCGATGGTACAACCCAAATCGCAGAAATTGCGCCTGCTGCTGACGCATCTGGTGTTGCTGGCCTTTATCGCGGCAATCCTGTTCCCGCTGCTGATGGTGGTGGCGATCTCGCTGCGTGCCGGAAACTTTGCCACCGGGAGTTTAATCCCGGATCAGGTGTCGTGGGAACACTGGCGGCTGGCGCTCGGCTTCAGCGTCGAGCACGCCGATGGCAGCGTGACGCCCCCGCCCTTCCCGGTGCTGCTGTGGCTGTGGAACTCGGTCAAAATTGCCGGTATCAGCGCACTCGGCATCGTGGCGCTCTCCACCACCTGTGCGTATGCCTTTGCCCGTATGCGCTTCACCGGACGCGCCAGCCTGTTGAAAGGCATGCTGATCTTCCAGATGTTTCCGGCGGTGTTGTCGCTGGTGGCGCTTTACGCGTTGTTTGATCGTCTGGGCCAGTACCTGCCGTTCCTCGGCCTGAATACCCACGGTGGCGTGATCTTTGCCTATCTGGGGGGCATCGCCCTGCACGTCTGGACCATCAAAGGCTATTTCGAAACCATTGACGGTTCGCTGGAAGAGGCCGCCGCCCTGGATGGCGCGACGCCGTGGCAGGCGTTTCGTCTGGTGTTACTGCCGCTGTCGGTGCCGATCCTGGCGGTGGTGTTTATCCTCGCCTTTATTGCAGCCGTTACCGAGGTGCCAGTGGCTTCGTTGCTGTTGCGCGACGTCAACAGCTACACGCTGGCGGTGGGGATGCAGCAATATCTCAATCCACAGAACTACCTGTGGGGTGACTTCGCCGCTGCGGCGGTGCTTTCCGCCATCCCGATTACGCTGGTGTTTCTGCTGGCGCAGCGCTGGCTGGTCAGCGGTCTGACCGCCGGGGGTGTCAAGGGTTAAGACTTCATCATTGTGTTGCCACTGCTTCCTCAATGTTCACTGCCATTGAGAGTTGAGATGCTTCGGCGGCCTGCGGGCCGCCTCTTTTATTGTCACCATATAACAACAAATTGATGGAAAATTCATTTTTGTCACTATATAGATACGTTTTATCGCCTCACTTCAGCAATACATCGGTCTTTCTTTTCTTCGGCCTTTTCACATCGGTATTCATGAACAGGTTGTTAGTTGCGCCGCTGCGGGTCAGCGAGCGTCCAATGGCAGCCTGCAATTCAGGGAAGTCAGCACAATGCGTCAGTTGGGTGCTGATGACATCGGCAAACTCCTCCAGCACTCGCTCGGGATGAATGATTTTTAACTCGCGGCCAAATTTAATCAGGTTGTCCCGATCGGGAAATTGTTTGCTTTTATTCAGTTTTAACGCCAGTTCGTTATCGTTGGTTGGGTAAATCTGCGTATTGACCACATCGTATAATGGCGAGAGTTGTGGCATTGCTGCCCCTTCCGCCTGATAAACCAGCGAAAAGTTTTTCAGATGCGCATCACCGTTGCCCACCATGCAACTGAACAACACATAGCGCCAGTACAGCTCGACCTGCGCCTGGTCGCGGGTGAACAGGCTGACAATTCTGGCACCGGTTTCATATGAACCCGTGTATTTATGATCCGCAGTCTTACCCGCCAGCACGCAGAAATCTTCCATTGCCAGCCGCTTTTCTCCCTGAATATCAAAGCGCTCCATTATGAACAATTCTTTGTTATCTGATAGCCAAAAATCCGCTACCGGCAAGCCACAGGCGCGCGCCAGAGACATACAGATAAACTCGTTCTCCGCCAGGCGGGGATACTCTTCATCACCGGTTTTCGCAATCAGATTGGGATACAGCACCGTGCCCCGGCTTTCACTGCTGATCATCACTTTCGGCTGCACACCGGAGATGGTGGTTTGCAGTAGATATTTGTTCAACAGATACTGGAAGGCGCTCTCTTTATGATCCCAACGCAGTAAATCCTCCAGCTTCTCCGGTGTGGGACGCGGTAAATTGATATCGCTGACGCAGGAAAGCGCGCCAATCCCGGTATCTTGCTGCAATGCCAGAAACAGCATGTCGGAGATGCTACCGACGTAGCGACGCAAGCGCTCCGCGATATGGTAACGCACGTACCCTTCCGGGATATTCATCTCAAAGATGTTAAACAACCGGCTGGCGTTATAACCCATACGGTTATCCGGCAACATGGTCAGCGACACGCGACGGCTGGCGGGACTGGCATAGGTGAAGTTATAGCTGCCGTGTTCATGCAACAGCCTGCCACTGTATTCACCGCCGTTATAGACCTCAATCTGACGAATGGGTCGGGAGAGCTGGCTCAGATCAGTCATCATCAAACAACGCCTCCAGCTCATCCAACTGCGGTAAACCCGCGGTTTGTACCGTCAGCATCAAATCCATCGCGGTGAGATAAAGGGTAAACGCCTTGAGCGAGCCAGTGTAGGCACCGTTCTCGATCTCTGAAACCAGCGTGCGATGAATGCCCGCGCGTGAGGCCGCGACCTGTTGGGTCCAGCCTTTGGCTTTGCGCCGTTCGCGACATTTCAGGCCGATGGCTTTCATACCTGGCAACATAACCCCTCCGCATGTATCCATATAGTGACAAAGTATCTATTAATATAATTTTGTCACCATATGACTACAAGATCCATTTAAAAGAAAAGCGCGATAAATCGTGCCGCTACGCTTGTTTTTGCTGGTTGTAGCGGCGCGATTTATCGCGCATTGGTAAAATGATTACGAACGCAAAAAATCCTGCCAGCGGCGTGTCAGATAATTGTGTTCATCCATCACCGAGTTCCACACCGCGATATGGCTCATCCGTTGTTCATAGCTGCCGCCGTCACGGCTTTCGCCTTCCGGTATCAACGGTGCGCCCCATGCGTCGTAAAGCATTTCTGCGGCGGGTTTGCCGCCATACCAGAAATCCCACTCGGCGGTAGAGAGATGCGCGCGGCTGCGCTCCGGGTTAGAGATGTAATAGCCCTGGCGCGCCATCACCGCTCCCGGCCAGCCGGATTGCCACCAGTTCAGGTAAGCGTAAGCCGCGTCTTTAATTCTGCCGGTGGCGCAACGTGACAACGACATGCCGCCATACCATGCACGATAGCCTTCGCGCGGATGCGCCATCTTATAACCACGTTGATGGAAGTGGTGACGGAAGTAGATCGGTGCCCACAGACTCTGCACCTCCACCTGACGGTTTTCAATCAAATCACACGCCTGCTCCTGGGTGGCCCAGAACGCGGCGAAATGCCCGTGGCGATTAAGGCGCGACAGCGCCTGCGTCAGCACATCAATCTCTTCCAGCGTCAGGTTGCCGGTGTTGGCAAACCGCGCCAGCCCCGCGCCCTGCATCGCCAGCGCCGCATCGAGTCCCCCCATCGCGGCATCTTCCTGCAACGCGACCTGGCCGGTAAGCGCCGGATGCAGCAACCACCCCCAGCTCTCCTCTGCGCCCTGCAAGGCCGCAGGCAGCCGGTCAACGTGATAAGCGAAGCTATCCGCATTGTGGGTCAGCGGCAGCATACTGATGTGATCGCTTGGCTGGCTACCGAGGTGCAAATCACGTTGCACATATAAGCGTTGCGATGGCACGCTGCCATCGGCCAGCACCCCATCGGTGTTGAGGGTGCCGGTTTTTGCCAGGGCATTGACTTCGTCCCACCAGGTCAGCCGCTTAATCTCCAGCGGTTGGATGGCGCGTGCAGGCCAGACAAAATCGATGTTGTGGAACCATTGGTCGTACAGGTCATAACTTTCGGGATGCATCACCGCGATGCGCTGCGCATCTTCGACGCTGCGCAGCATATATTCAATTTTGATGCCGAGATCCTGCTCCGCGCGCACGCGCAGCATCTCCAGCAGCGTGACGGAGGTTCCGAGCACGCGTAAGGTCAGTTGGTCGTTGACCACTGCCGCAGAATTCATACCGTTATGGCTCCTCAAACGCCCGCAGGTAGCGGCTGAACGCCTGTTGCAGGCGATCGGCCTCCAGACCGCGCAAAATAAATACCAGTTTTGAACTCTCCAGCTCACCGGGCCAGTCGTGCAGATGTACCGGCGGATGTAAGGTGTGTTGCACACCGTGGATAACAATCGGCGTGCTGCTGTCGCTGACACGTAAAATGCCCTTCATCCGCAGCACCGTGCGACCGTGGCAATGTAATAGCATTGACAGCCAGATAGCAAATGCTGGCCAGTTTAACGACTGATGCAGAGTGATCACGCAGGTTTGCGTAACCGGATGTGAAACGCTGTGCGTCGTCGGTGCCAGCCGGTAGCCATCATTCGCGCAGGCACCCAGCCAGCGAAAACGCTGTTGGCGTGAACCGCTGCGTAACGGCAGGAGAAACAGGCTATGCGGGTCGTTCAGCGCCGTACGCGTATCGCTAAGTTGTGCCAGTGGGTTGAGCTGACCTAGCCAGTCAGCCAGCAAGGTCTGCTGCGATGGGTTGATGCGATCGCTTTTGCTTATCAGCAATTTATCTGCCGCGCTAACCTGCGCCAGCCATTCAGGTTGTACATCCGCCTGCATACGCGCATGTTCCGCATCCACCAGTGTCACCAGCGTGCCCTGAATGAAATGATGCTGGAGTTGTCGATCGTGCAGCAGCGTTGAAAGAATCGGCGAGGGGTCGGCGAGTCCGGTGGTTTCCAGAATCACCTGCTTAAACGGTGGCAGCAGGCCACGCGTGCGACGTTCAAACAGATCGAGCAGCGCGGTTTTCAACTCGCCACGGATCTGACAGCAGACGCAGCCACTCGGCAGCAGCACGGTATCCGGTGCCACTTCATTCAGCAAATGGTGGTCAATACCCACTTCGCCGAACTCATTGACCAGCAACGCGACCTCATTCAGGTTTTGTTGCGCCAGCCAGCCTTTCAGCAAGGTGGTTTTACCGCTGCCAAGGAAGCCGCTCAGTACGTGTAAGGGTAACTTTTCCTGATAATCCATCCGCTCTCCTTACAGCACGTTCAGCCAGTTATCATCCAGTGGATCGACAGGACGTCGGATCATCTTTTCCGCTTCCTGCCACAGTACATCCAGAGAATTCACCAGCACTTGTTGTCCGGTTGGGCTGGCTAACAGCCAACTGTTGTGAAACTCGGTTAACGTCAGTCGCCACGGCTTGAGCGCGCGGTTAAGCAGCGCCAGTTGTTGCAAACGTAGCTGACGTTGGGGGATATCCTGGCGCAGTGGATCGCTCCACTGCGGCCCGTTATCCAGCAGGCCGCAGACTCCACACATCATTGCCTCCGTCAGGGCATCACATCGCCAGAATTGGGTCCCAGCGTCTGGCCGACAAACAAGTTGCCGCCGGGTTCACTGGCGAGCAGCAGCGCTACCGGTGCCACTTCTTCAGCACGACCAAAGCGTCCCAGCGGCAATTCAGCCGCTTTGGCCTGCTTCCATGCCTGATTGATGCCATCAATCAGTGGCGTCTCAATCGGGCCGGGGGCGATGGCGTTGACCAACACGTTATCCGCCGAGACTTCCAGCGCCAGCGATTTGGTAAACCCAATCACACCGGCTTTGGCGGCGGCATAGTGACACAACTCCGCGCCTCCTTTGATCCCCAGCTGCGAGGCGATGTTAATCACCCTGCCCCAGCGCTGAGCCTGCATGACGGGCAGCGCCCGTTGAGTGGCGAGAAACACGCTACGCAGATCCACCGCCATCATCTCTTCCCACATCGCCAGGGTGATCTCCGTGCAACGCGCCTGAGTTAACATCCCGGCGTTATTGACCAGCACATCAATACCGTCAAAACGCGTGAGGCAGGCGTCTACGCCAGCGGTGGCACCCTTGATCTCACCAACATCCGCCACCACCGCGTGACACTCCGCACCGAGCTGCTGGCATTGCGTCACCTGCCACGCCAGTTTATCGGCGTCACGATCGGTCAATATCAACCTCGCCCCCTCACGGGCGAACAGGACGGCAATCGCCGCCCCAATGCCGCTGGCCGCGCCGGTAATCACACAACGTTTATTCTGCAATTGCATAGTGGCTCCTTAATCCGGCCAGCGTACCGTCAGACCGCCATCAACAATCAGGCTTTGTCCGGTGAGATAGCTGCTCTCTTCACTGGTAAGGAAGGCAATCACTTTGGCGATCTCTTCCGGTCGCCCCACCCGCGCCAGCGGAATAGCGCTGGCTGCTTTTGCCAACCCTTCCGGGCCAAGAGAGTTCTGCTTATCCAGCGATTGCGGCGTTTCGATCAAGCCGGGAATGATGGCATTACAGCGCACGCCGCGCGGTGCCAGTTCCACCGCCAGCGAACGACAGATGCCCGGCACTGCCGCTTTGGCGGCAGCATAATGAGCATGGTCTTGCCAACCGTAAACGCCACCGGCAATGGAGGAAACCGCCACCAGACTGGCTCCGGCGTGCAGATGCGGCGTGGCCGCACGGAAACAGCGCATCACGCCGGTCAGATCGACGTTTAACATGTCATCCCAGCGTGCGTCGCTCATCTCTTCAATCGGCGCGCGACGCAGGATACCGGCATTCGCCACCATATAATCGAGACGACCAAAGTGCTGCACGCCCTGCGCGATAAACGCATCTACCGAGTCAGTCGAGGCCACATCCAGCGGTAGCCAGAGGGCATTGCCCCCGGCGGCTTCTACCTGCGCCGCCGCTAAGGCCGGATCGTGCGGATCGGCGGGATAGTAACCGGCGATCACGTTAACGCCACGCTGGGCGTAGAGCGTAGCCAGCGCCAGGCCAATTCCGCTGGCGGCGCCGCTGATAGCGGCAACCGGTTGAGTTGAGGACGTAAGGTGCATAACCATTCCTTAAGCGGTGGTGACCGCTGAACTGACACCCGCGCGTTGTGGTGCATGTGCGCGAGCGAAAAACATAATGATGCCGGAGATAAAGCACGGGACAGCACCGAACCACAGCGCAGCATCCTGCCAGTGTCCACCACTACTCAGGACGCTGGTCGTACCGACACCGGCGATAATCGCGCCGACCGGTCCCATCGCACCAATCAACGCACCGGCCGTGGCACGGATGGCGGTCGGGAAACTTTCACTGATAAAGAACAGCGCTGCTGCGTAGGGGCCAATCAGGAAAAACAGGCCGATGCTGTACAGGGCAACGATAGTGGCGAAGTTATCCGGGCAGTAAAGCATCGCGGCAAAGGAGACGCCGCCCAGCATCCAGCCAACCGCAATGGTGTTGCGACGGCCAATGCGATCGCCGAGCCAGCCGTGCACGAGATAGCCGCAGTAGCCCACGAGGTTAGAGAGAATCAGGATCAGCAGCGAGTTGTTAAAGGAAACGTCATGGGTTTTGGTGATCACCGTGGTGCCGAGTACGCTAAAAATCTGGATGGCAAACCAGTTGATTAACACCGCACCGCCTAACACCAGCGTGGCGCGCAGTGACGGGCCACGGAAGGCAGCAGCCAGACCGGCGTTGTGCTGTTCTTCATATGAAACCTGATAATCGTCTGCAACCTGGCGGGCATCGCGATCGTTACCTTCAGCGCGCAGTTGCTGGATCTTTTTCTGGACCTGGAATTGCGGAGTTTCTTTCAGTTTCAACGCCAGAACCGCAATCACCAGTGACGGCAGCGCGGCAAAGATAAAGCTGCCCTGCCAGCCGATGATCGGCATCAGAATCGCCGTCAGCGCCGAGGCCACCAGCGCCCCTACCGGCCAGCCGCCCTGCACCAGGCTGTAAACAAAACCTTTGCGTTTATTGAGTTTCGGGTCGTCGATGGCGGTGTAAAGCTCAGACAGGTAGGTTGCATTGACGGTCTGCTCGGCATAACCCAGCCCCGCCACCGAACGAATCGCGGTCAGCGCGCCTTTACCCCAGGCACCACCGACAGCGGTCAGCAGCGAGCAGATCGCCGCGCCCCCGACGGTGACCACAATCCCCATGCGGCGACCGAGACGGTCGACCAATGGGCCAATTGCCAGTGCAATCACCGCTCCGCCGACCGCCACCCAGGTGGCGATTTCCGCCTGCTCAACCTCGCTCCAGCCGAAATGGCCGCCGATTTCCGGCAGCAGGGTGCCAAACAGGATGAAATCATAAACAGCAAAAACCCAGGCGAAAAAAGCAATCCAGGTGGCAAATTTTACGTCCCTGATGGTCAACTGCTGCGGCTGCCAGCCATTTACGGAGATTTTCTTAAAGATGCTCATAGCGCTATCACTCTGTCAGGGGTTCATATTCCGTAGCGGCGCGATTTATCGCGCTGTCCTGCCATTCACGCGATAAATCGCGCCGCTACGGGACGGTATGCGTACTTAGCGCGGTTGGCGCTGTTTAAAGTCGTCGGCAATCTCATCGAAGGTGACGAAACGGACGCCTTCGTGGCTACGGATGTACTGGATCAGACGCTCCAGCATCAGCAACACCTGTGGGCGGCCAGACACGTCGGGATGGATGGTCATGGTGAACACCGCGTAGTCGTTCTCGCGGTAAACCCAGTCAAACTGATCACGCCACATCTCTTCCAGATGACGCGGGTTAACAAAACCGTGGCTGTTGGGGGATTTTTTGATAAACATCATCGGCGGTAGATCGTCGAGATACCAGTTGGCCGGGATCTCCACCAGATCGGTTTCTGCTCCGCGTTGTAACGGCTTCATCCAGCTATCGGGGTGCTGGCTGTAGTCGATTTTGGTCCAGCTATCGCCGACGCGCACATAGTAAGGACGGAAATCGTTATGCATCAGGCTGTGGTCATATTTGATACCCTTCTTCAGCAGTAACTCGTTGGTGACGTTGCTGAATTCCCACCAGGGGGCGACATAGCCGGTCGGACGTTTGCCTGCCAGTTGGGTCACCAGTTCGATGCTGCGATCCAGCACCGCCTCTTCCTGCGCTGGCGTCATGGCGATGGGATTTTCATGGCTGTAGCCGTGAATACCGATTTCATGACCGGCATTCACCACCGCTTTCATTTGCTCGGGGAAGGTTTCAATCGAGTGGCCGGGAATAAACCAGGTGGTACGCAGATTCTGCTCGGCAAACATCTTCAGCAGACGTGGCGCGCCGACTTCACCGGCAAACAAGCCGCGAGAGATATCATCAGGGGAATCTTCGCCGCCGTAAGAACCCAACCAACCGGCAACAGCATCGACGTCTACACCAAATGCGCAAAGGATTTCTTTGGCCATATCTGCAACTCCATAAATGTATATTTGAAAATAATATCCATTTGTTAATTGCAATGCTCATGCCAGGATCTTGCCGCCGGGAGGAATTGATCACCTGATAAGATAGAAAAATACCGGTTAACTACGTGTTTTCAATTCGTTACATGATCATCGTCAGCATCTGAAAGAAAACGCTGCGAGTCTCTCCAGCTCGTCCTTAAGATGTATATTTATAAATATGATCCGTTATTGTGCGAGCTGCACCATAATTGTGCTTCGCCATTACGCGACTTTGCAGCCCGCCCGGATGTGATAATGTAGCGCGATGAAAACAGGGCCGATGACATGAGAATGCTGACAAACAACACCCCGGCAGCGACGGAAGAAACCGGTTCTGCGCGCTATGAAGTGATCCGACAGGTTTTGCATAACGTATTGATACAGAAGCGAGTTCCGCAAGGTCTGGTCTTGCTGGAGGGGCCGCTGGCACAGTTGTTTGGCACCAGCCGTGTCCCGGTACGCCGCGCCCTGAGCCTGCTGCATGAAGAAGGGTTAATCGCGCGCTTTGAAGGTCGCGGCTTTATTGTGGCGAAAGAGGACGAGGAACCAGAACCGTTACGCGCCGGACTGACGCGTGAACTGCTGGGTCTGGATGAACAAGAGGCGCTGGTGGATACCCGCAGCACCGGCGAAAAGGTGCTGGATAACCTGCAAGTGGTGCTCTCGACGGCAATGGTGTTTGGCTGCTATCAACTCGACGAACAACTGGCCGCACAGCACTACAACGTCAGCCGCGCGGTTATTCGGGAAAGCCTGATGCGCCTGCGTGATAAAGGTTTGGTGGAAAAAGAACCCTATTCCCAATGGCTGACCGGTCCCCTGACCGCACGCGAAATTGCTGACCACTTCGAAATTCGCGCCAGCCTCGAACCCACCGCGCTCCGCAAAGCGGGTCGCCTGCTGCCGGTCGAGTGGCTGACGGCATCACTGGAAAAAGCGCAACGCTATAAAGGTCAGCAACTCAGCGCCGCCGAACTGGAGTTACTGGAGGAGGATTTGCATGTACGTTGCCTGGAACCCGCAGGCAATAAATTGATGATGCAAATTCTGCGGCAAAACCAGTCGCCGTTTATCGTCACGCGCATCTTTTATGATCTGCTGTCCATCCCGGTGGAAACCGCGATGTTGGAAGAGCATTGCCTGGTGTATGAGATGCTGCTGAAAGGTAACTGGGAGCTGGCTGCTGGCTGCCTGCGTGACCATCTGGAACGTGCACAGGTACGCACCCTGCAACGTCTGAAAGTGTTGTCGGTGCTGCCGGTGCCAGCACTGCCCTCATTTATGGATCGAATTTAATAAAATCCATTTTCCCATTACGTAGCGGCGCGATTTATCGCGCGGGGTTTTCTAGCTCCACGCAGGAAATTGCACGATAAATCGCGCCGCTACAGATATGATGTCGCTTATGCGATTTTCCGCATAGCATTACCGTTTTTGTCATTTGTGATCGCCGGGTGATGCACATAGCATTGATTTTT
This sequence comes from Pantoea phytobeneficialis, assembly GCF_009728735.1. NCBI lineage: Bacteria > Pseudomonadati > Pseudomonadota > Gammaproteobacteria > Enterobacterales > Erwiniaceae > Pantoea > Pantoea phytobeneficialis. Next base: position 303,574 of record NZ_CP024637.1, on the reverse strand, counting down.
ATTGCCTTCCTGACCTAAACCCCTGAAGAAATGCGCAAACTTGCCAACCGCTGCCTGTCGTTAAATGATTTCGAGAAGTACGCCCAAAAACATCTGCCACGCCCGTTGTTCGCCTATGTTTCCGGTGGTGTCGAGGACAACCTTTCTCGCGACCATAACCTCACGTCGTACGCACGCTACAGCCTGATACCGGACAATATGGTGGATGTGTCACAGCGCAATACCGAAGTTACGCTGTTCGGTCATCGCTATGCCGCTCCGGTGGGGATTGCGCCGATGGGGATCAGCGCCATCACTGGTTTTGAAGGCGATCTGACGCTGGCAAAAGCGGCGGCGACGAAAAATATCCCGTTTATTATGAGCGGCTCCTCGCTGATGCGGCTGGAAGAAGTCGCGGAGGCCAATCCGGCGATGTGGTTTCAGGCATACCTGCCAAAAAGCTATGAAGAGATTGATCTGCTGATCGACCGCGTGGCGCGGGCGCGTATTCCGGTGCTGGTAGTGACGGTGGATACCCCGGTGAAAGCTAACCGTGAGAATAACGTACGCGCCGGGTTTGCCACCCCGTTCAGACCCAGCCTGCGACTGGCATATGAGGGCCTCACCCATCCCCGCTGGCTGACCGGCACCTTAATCAAAACCCTGCTAAAACGCGGCATGCCGTGGTTTGAAAACAATCAGGCGGTGCGCGGTGCTCCGCTGTTTTCCAAACATGCGGTCAGGGATTTCAGCGGCCGCAGCCATCTCACCTGGGAACATATTCAACATATCCGCCGTCGCTGGTCTGGCGCGATGGTGATTAAAGGCATCCTCAGCCAGCGCGATGCGCAACGCTGTAAAGAAATTGGCATTGACGGGATCGTGGTGTCGAACCACGGGGGACGGCAGTTGGATACCAGCATCGCGCCCATCCATGTATTGCCGGAAATCGTTGCTGCCGCGGGTGAAATGACGGTGATGCTGGATAGCGGTATCCGCCGGGGCACCGATGCCATCAAAGCATTGGCACTCGGTGCCGAAGCCTGTTTTATTGGGCGGCCATTTAACTACGCCTGCGCCGTTGGTGGCGAGCAAGGCGTGCATCTGGCGATTGACCTGATCACCAGCGAAGTCAGCCGTGATTTAGGTATGCTGGGCGTTGCCTCACTGGCGCATCTTGATAGCCGTCATCTGCGTTTTATTCAGTGACGGCGTCACGTTCACCATCCCATAATGCGTGACCAGACGCGCGGCTGTTCGCTTTCTGCCTGCCATACCTGGTAATGCTGATGCATGGCGGCGGTGGCGCAGGCGTGGTTGGGCAGGATGCGCAGACGGGAACCCACCGGAAAATCCGCTGGTGTCAGCGTACCGTTCTCAGGCAGGCTGATGATGCCGTGTTCCTGATTGGTGGTACTGAGGCATACATCCAACGGGGCACCCTGCATATCGCAAACCAGCCCATAACCATAATCGACCGGCCCCGCCGCGGTGCCGCGATCGCGTGACATCGCCATCCAACCCGCATCAACAAACACCCAGTTCTTTGCCGTGTTATGGCCGATCACGGTGGTTACCACCGACAGAGCAATATCCTGCTTCTGGCATACCCCCACGTTATGCATCACCAGATCGAACATGGTGAAGACCCCGGCACGCACCTCGCTGATGCTCTCCAGCTCCGCGGCATAATGCGCGGTCGGCGTTGCGCCAACGCTGAGAATCGGGCAGGCAATGCCCGCCGCCCGCACCCGCTGTGCCGCCAGACGAATGGCGTCACACTCAGCGCGTGCAGCAGCGCGAATCGCTTCTTCGCTACGGCAGTTGTAAGATTCACCAGCATGGGCCATCAGTCCGGTGACGGTCGCACCTTGTCCTTCCAGTTGCTGCGCCAGTTGCAGCAACGTCTCGCTGTCAGGTGGAATACCGCCGCGATGGCCATCGCAGTCGATTTCGATAAAAACCGAAAAGGTCAGTTGCTGCTGGCGGGCAAACTCGGTGACCGCCAGGGCTTGTTCTGGCGTATCCAGCAGAATGTGTAGCTGGACACCCTGACGCATCAGTTGCGCCACACGCGGCAATTTATGCGGCGCAATCCCTACCGCATACAACAGATTGCGGTAACCGGCAGCGGCAAAGCCTTCCGCTTCTGCCAGGGTGGACACGGTGGCCGGATGATCCGCCTGCGGCAACAGATACGCGGCAGCTTCCACCGAACGCAGCGTTTTCAGATGCGGTCGCACCTGGCTACCCAGCTGCGCCACGCGTTGGTATAAACGGTCGATATTGCGTTGATAACGCGCTTCATCGATCAATAAAAACGGGGTTTCAAGTTGCGTAAGCCACTCGGGAAGCGATTTCACACACGTCTCCTGCGCGATTAGTTAGCCAGCAAGGTGCCGAAACGACTGATATCGACGTTACCACCACTGATCACAATGCCAATGCGTTTCCCACGGAAACGCGCTTTATCAGCCCGCACCGCGGCCAGCCCCAGGCAGCCGGTCGGTTCCACCACCATTTTCATGCGCTCGGCAAAGAAACGCATTTCCGCGATCAGCTGTTCATCACTGGCGGTAAGAATATCGTCGACCAGGCTTTGAATCAGCGGGAAAGTGTAGCGACCAAGATATTGGGTCTGTGCACCATCGGCGATGGTCTTGGGCGTCTCGATGCGGATGATTTTTCCCGCGCGTAACGACTGCTGACCGTCATTTCCGGCTGCGGGTTCCACACCATAAATGGTGATACCCGGACTGAGATGACGTGCTGCCAACGCGCTGCCTGCCAGTAATCCGCCGCCGCCGAGTGGTGTTAACAGCACATCCAACGGGCCGGTCTGCGCCAGCAATGCCTGAGTGGCGGTACCCTGTCCGGCGATCACATGTGGGTGATCATAAGGAGGGATCAGCGTCAGGCCGTGTTTTTCCGCCAGATCGCGACCAATCTGTTCCCGGTCTTCGCTGTAGCGATCATACGTCACCACCTGAGCGCCATACCCTCTGGTCGCGGCCAGTTTGGCCGCCGGGGCATCCAACGGCATCACGATGGTGGCTGGAATGCTGAGTAATTTTGCCGCCAGCGCGACACCCTGCGCATGGTTGCCGGAGGAGAACGCCACCACCCCGGCTTTACGCTGCTCGGGGGTGAACTGTAATAACGCGTTGAGGGCACCGCGAAATTTAAACGCTCCCATGCGCTGAAAGTTTTCACACTGGAAGAAAACTTCGGCCTCTAACGCCTCGTTCAGACTGCGCGAGGTCATGACCGGCGTCGGGTTGATATAGGGCTGGATACGCTGTGTGGCGGCTGCGACGTCATCATAAGTCGGCAAAGTAAACTCAGTCATGCGGTTAACCTTTTAGGTGAAGGACTTTGCATTGAAATGACAAAATATATAAAATTAGACAAATAATCTAGCCATTTTGGAGAGCCACGATGCCCGATCAGCAAAATGCCTTGCTGCTGGCGCAGCTGACCACCATCGCCGAAGGACTGAGCGCCACTTTTGCCCCGTTTTGCGAGGTGGTGGTGCACGATTTACAAAATCCAGAACACTCCATTCTTGCCATTTATAACAATCTTTCCGGACGGGAAATCGGTGAACCGACTACCGAACTGGGCCTGGCGCGTATTGCCTCGCCGGAATTTCCTTCGCTTCTGACAAACTATGCGAATCAGCTGGCTGACGGACGTGCGGTAAAGAGCACCTCGATTGGTCTGAAAGATGCCGAAGGGAACTATGTGGCGGCGCTGTGTCTGAATGTGGATATGACGCTGTTTCGCGGTATGCAAAGCGCACTGGCGCAGTTCACCCAGATTGCCACCCGTGATATTACAGAGCAGTTGGAACCGGCAGGTACAGAAGCCTTACGGCAGCGGATTGAACAGTTCGCCGCGCGTCTGGCGACCACGCCGCGCGCGCTAAAAGCGGCCGATCGTAAGACGCTGATGCAGGAACTGCGCACCAGCGGGTTACTTGAGGTAAAGCGATCAATGGAGGTGATTGCACAGCAACTGGGCGTTTCGCGTGCTTCGGTGTATCTCTACGCCAAAGAATAATGACTATTTTCTGCCGGGTAGCGATACACAAAGTAATCCGGCAGCAATCAACCCCACTCCGGCGAGGCTGCTCCAACGGAATGGCTCGTCAAACATCGGCAACGAAATCGCGGCAAGCCATACCAGCACATAACTGATGCTGAGTAAGGGATAGAGTCGGTTCAGCGCCAGGTGACGTAATGCCAGCATCCAGCACAGCATCGACAATGCGTAGGCACTTAAACCGATAAACAGCAAGATCAACGGCAACGGTTGCTGCCAAAGTTCACCGTCAAAGATGGCCTGCCACCCGGGAAAATGCAGCATCCCGGCGCGCAACAGGAGTTGCGCCAGCGACACCAACATCACGCTGCATAATGCCAGTCCATACCCTTTCATAAGTGGCTTCCCATCAGGGCAACGCCTGCAACAATCAACAGCGTGCCGATTATCTGCCGCAGGCTAAAACTCTCGCGCCAAATCAGCCGGGCAGCCAGCGCCACCAACACGAAATTGAGACTGAGCATCGGATAAGCGACGCTAACGGGCACCAGACGCAACACCACCAGCCACAGCAGCATCGCGAGACCAAGCAGCAACATACTCAGCGCGATCCACATCAACAGGCGCGCTTTACCTTCGCGCCTGCCGATCCAGGCCGCCTGCTTCTGACACAACTGCGCGGCACAACTCAGCAGGCTTACCAGCAGGATCAGGAGAAGATTCATGGCTGCTGATCGTAGCCGTAATACAACAACCGTCCCTGACGATAAACAAAATCAGGTTTCGGCAGGCGTGCATCCGGGTTTGTACCGGTCGAAGACATGATCATGGTCAGTGACACCTTGCCCTGCTTGCGATGCTGTGCCAGCCAGTCGGCAAAGGCATCCGCAGAAACATAGCGATGCGCAGCATCGGGATAGCTCAGACCATATCCCACTTCGCCCTTGCGTTCATAGAACAGAATATCAGCGCGCTTCATCTCCCAGGCCACCGCAGACGCAATGCCGGGATCATTCGCCAGGATATAGCGACTGTCAGCCAACTGCCCGGATACCGCCGCCACGAAGTTTTGTGGTTGTTTGCTGTCACGGACCCGATCCGGGATAGCAAAACCAATCACCAACGCCAGTACCAACGGGCATAAGGCAGCCAGTTGCCAGTTTTTCTGACTCAGAGCACCAAACAATGTCCAGCCGCCAAACGCCAGGATCCCGAGCATCAGTTTGTAATGTTCAGTGACGCCAAATGGCGGACGATGCGCCAGCCCCCAGGGAGCCAGCACCACCGCCAGCGCCACGGCGGCAACGCCACCAAAAAACATATTGATCCACGCGTTGGCCTTCATGGCTTTGATCACCTGCGGCGTCATGCTGTGAGCATAGTGCGCCATCAGCAGCGCCAGCGGGGCAAAACACGGCAGGATGTAGGTCGGCAACTTACCTTTCGCAATACTGAAAAACAGCAGCGGCAGTAGCGTCCAGCTGAGCAAGTAGCTCAAACCTGGTTGCTGTCCACGCTGACGCCAGCCCTGAATCAACGATCCTGGCAACAGTCCCAACCACGGCAACGATCCCGCCAACAAAATCGGCAGGTAATACCAGAAGGGAGCTTTGTGCTGAGCATCCGACTCGGCAAAACGTTGAATATGCTCAACCCAGAAGAAATAGTGCCAGAAATCCCCCTGCTGATGATAAATCGCCAGCGACCACGGAGCACTCGCCAGCACCGCCACCAACACCGTCAACGGGCCAAAACGTAACAGCTCACCAAAGCGGCGTTGCGCTACCGCCCACGGCAGAATAGCCAGAACCGGAACGGCCAACGCCAGAAAGCCTTTGGTCATAAAGCCCATAGCGCAGGCAATACCGAGCAAGACATAGCCCAGCAAACGCTGACGTGACGTGCTGGCCTGTACCGCCAGGTAATAGCTCGCCATCGCGGCCACCATCCATAGCGTCAGCATCGGATCGAGCACCGCATAGGTGCCTACTGCGTAGACCAGCAGCGAGGTCAGAAAGATAATACTGGCGCTTAACGCCACCGTACGGCTGGCAAACAGGCGGGTACCCATCCAGAACACCAGCAGCGCGGTAAGGGTGGTGCTGAAAATAGACCCCACGCGCACGGCAAAATTAGTGTGACCAAACAACAACTGTCCGAAGTCATTGATCCAGTAACCGGCAATCGGTTTTTCAAAATAACGCAGACCGAAAAAATGCGGCGTCACCCAGTTACCGTTGGCGAGCATTTCACGGCTGATCTCCGCATAGCGGGTTTCATCAGGTTGCCATAAGGCGCGGAATTCAATAGGGATAAGGTAGTAAAGCGCAAATACAAACAGCAGCAGCGCTGTTTTAGTACCAGTTCGCATCCGTGGTTACCTGTATTGTTGTTGCTGGCAGCCGAGCCAGCCTTCACGTCCGGGAATCTGTCCGCGTACGACGTTGCCGATGGGCAGTGTATTGAGATCTTCAGGCAATAACTCACTCAGCGGGCAAAATTGAATGCCCTGTTTTTCCGCCCGGCTGAGCAATTGGCTAAACGCCTGATGTCCGACAATCCCTTCCACCTCGGCATGAATGGTATAAACCGCCATTTCGTCGGCCTGACTCAGCTGATTAAGCAAAAAGTCGTTGAACTCGTGGACACCCACCCTGGGGCCAACCACCTCGTCCCAGGTGGGTAACGTGACCGGAATCTGCACCGTTCCCAGACTGCCGTCACTCAGGCGCGGCAGAAAGGGGCCGGTACCCCGGCAGTCGCTGTTATAGCGGAAACCGAAGCGTTGTTTAGCCTCAACAACCCGGCCATCAGCACGCCATCCGGCCACAGCCGAACAGGTGACAGTGTCACCTATGATTGCCTCCAGCGCCTGCTTACCCCGGGCAATTTCCTCTATCAACCGCTGCTCCGGCCAAACCCCCGCCCAGGTCTGCCAGGCAAAGTGGTCCCAGGCGTGCAGACCCACTTCGTGGTGATCGGCGGTGGCGCTGATAATCTCTTCCAGTCCACGACCGATCTCCTTACCCGGCCAGGCCGTACCGGCCAGCAGGATATCCCAGCCATATAAGGAGGCAGCGCGCGAGCGCAGCATCTTCCAGAGAAAGCGCGGCTTTAGCAGGCGCCACAAGTGGCGCCCCATGTTGTCCGGCCCGACGCTGAAAAAGAAGCTGGCCTGCACCTGATGCAGGCTGAACAGCTCCAGCAGCGCGGGTACGCCTTGTTGCGTACCGCGCCAGGTGTCGACATCAACGCGCAAGCCGACTTTTTTCATCATTGCTCAGCCTGTAACTCGACGGTGCGCAGGAAGAAATCCAGCGTGTTGTCGATGGTGGTATCCATCTGCACTTCCGGTGTCCAGCCCAACAAGCGACGGGCGTTTTTGATTGACGGTTTACGGTGCTCAACATCCTGGTAGCCTTTGCCGTAATAGCTGCTGCTCTCCACTTCGCGGAAACCGGCAAACGGCGGGAACTGATCGCGCAACGGGTGGCGCTCGAAACTTGCCAGTAACTTCTCAGCCAATTCCTTAATGCTGGCTTCGTTTTCCGGGTTACCGATATTGATGATCTGGCCGTCGCAGTTGTTCTGCTTGTTCTCGATAATACGGAACAAGGCTTCAACGCCATCACGGATATCGGTAAAGCAACGTTTCTGCGCCCCACCGTCAATCAGTTTGATCGGCGAGCCCTCAACCAGGTTAAGAATCAACTGGGTGATGGCGCGGGAGCTACCGATACGCGCGGCGTTGAGGTTATCCAGACGCGGTCCCATCCAGTTAAATGGACGGAACAGCGTAAAGCGCAGACCTTCTTTTTCACCATAAGCCCAAATCACCCGATCCAGCAGTTGTTTGGAAACGGAATAGATCCAACGCTGTTTGTTAATTGGCCCCACCACCAGGTTCGAGTTATCTTCATCAAAATGACGGTCGGTACACATGCCATAAACTTCTGATGTCGATGGGAAAATGATGCGTTTTTTGTACTTCACGCAGTCTCGGATGATTTTAAGGTTCTCTTCGAAATCCAGTTCGAACACGCGCAGCGGATTGCGGGTGTACTCAATCGGCGTGGCGATGGCCACCAACGGCAACACCACGTCGCATTTCTTGATGTGATATTCAATCCATTCCGAGTGAATGCTGATGTCACCTTCAACAAAATGAAAACCCGGATGGCCGAGGAAACGGCTGATGGCATCGGAACTGATGTCCAGGCCGTAAACTTCAAAATTATCATCCTGCAACAGACGTTCGGTCAGGTGGTTACCGATAAAACCATTCACGCCGAGGATCAGCACGCGGGTGCGACGTTTCACGGCGGCGACCGGTTGTGAATACAACAGCGCGCTGGGCACCATACCGAGGCTGAGAGCCAACTGGCTGCCATTCATATAGACGCCGTTATCGCTCTGGCCAGTGACCACTTCCAGCGCACCCTCTCCGCAGGCAATCAGGAACGGATCGACGGATAACACCGTACCCGGTTTTGAACCATGAGCGGTTGGGTGCACACGTCCTTTCCAGACGATAAATTTCACCGTTCCGGCATAGGCAAACGCGCCCGGCCAGGGATCGGTCACTGCACGTACCAGGTTATTGATCTCGGTCGCCGGACGCGACCAGTCAATACGGCCATCCTCCGGCGTGCGACGCCCTACCACGGTGGCATCGTTATCATTCTGCGGGACAGCCCGAATCTCACCGCGCTTCATGGCAGGCAAGACGTCTTCCAACAGCTGTGCCGCGCTCTGTACCAGCTTGCGATGCAGCGTCAGCACGTTGTCCTGCGCGTCAATCGCTACACGGGTTTGTGCCACGATATCGCCCGCATCTGCACGCTTCACCATACGATGCAGCGTCACACCGGTTTCGGTTTCGCCGTTGACCAGCACCCAATTCAGCGGCGCGCGGCCACGGTATTTCGGCAGCAGCGAACCATGCAGGTTGTAAGCACCACGTCGGGCGCAATTGAGGATGGCATCACTCAACAGGTTGCGATAATAGAAGGAAAAAATAATCTCCGGTGACATCGCTTTGATACGATCGACCCACAACGGATGATTCACATCATCCGGGGCATACACCGGGATGCCCTGCTCTGCGGCAATGCGCGCCACCGAGCCAAAAAAGTGATTTTCACCGGCCGTATCGGGGTGCGTGAAGATGGCACTGATCTCGAAGCCAGCCTGTAGCAGCGCATTAATGCCGGCACAGCCCATGTCATGGTAGGCGAAGACGATGGTTTTCATTGTTCAATTTCCTGTACAGATGCATTTTTATGCGAAGGGATAACACGTTGAATAAAGTAGCGAGGGCGGGCACGGACATCGTTGTAAATACGGCCGATATATTCACCCAGTAGACCCATACCGACGAACTGTGCGCCGATAAACATAAACAGCACGGCGAACAGCATAAACACGCCATCACCGGCCCAGGCTGCGCCAAGGAATAAGCGCAACACCACCAAAATCAGTGAGAAGGCAAAACCCGCCAGCGCAATCACACTTCCCACCACGCTTAACAAACGCAGCGGCGTGGTGGTCAGGCAGGTCACCAGGTCGTACATCAGGTTGATCAGGCGCATAAAGCTATATTTCGAATCACCAAATTCGCGCTCCGCGTGTTTCACCGGTAGCTCGATGGTGCGTCGGGCAAACGTATTTGCGAGGATCGGGATAAAGGTGCTGCGCTCATGGCAATTCAGCATGGCATCAACAATGTGGCGACGGTACGCACGCAGCATGCAACCGTAATCACCCATAGCTTTGCCGGTAACGCGTTGAATAAGTTTATTAATCAGGCGCGAGGCGCGACGACGAAACCAACTGTCCTGGCGATTCTGGCGTACCGTACCGACCACGTCATAGCCCTGCTGCGCTGCCGCCACCAGATTAGGGATCTCTTCCGGCGGATTTTGTAAATCAGCATCCAGCGTAATGATGAGGTCACCGGTGACATGGCTGAAGCCCGCCATAATTGCCGAGTGTTGGCCGTAATTGCGATTCAGCAACACCCCCACCACATGACTGTCGGGCATATCGGCGGCATCAGCGATCATCTCGCCGGAACGGTCACTGCTGCCGTCATCTACCAGCAAAATTTCATAATCCAGTTTGAACAAGTCGCAAGCGGCATGGGTACGACGTACCAGCTCAGGCAGACTCTCTTCTTCGTTGTAGACCGGGATCACCACGGACACTTTACGAATCGGTTTTTCTTCCAGCATTTCAGCCTCCGGCCAGCGCGTGCAGCGCTTTGACGACACGGGTAACGTCGTCATCGGTCATATCAGGGAACAGTGGAATTGAGCAGATACGGTCGCTGTTCCATTCGGTATGAGGTAAAGAAAGTTGCGGGTATTGCTCGCGATAATATTTGTGGGTATGCGCCGCGCGGAAATGCAGGCCAGTACCGATGTCTTGTGCTTTTAACGCTTCCATCAATCCATCACGGCTGATGCCGCACCGGGCTTCATCCACACGAATGATGAACAAATGCCAGGCATGCTGGTGCGCCCAGGTGGGCAGCGACAATGGCAGGAAAGGTGTATCTGCCAGTTCGGTCAGGTAACGCTGAGCAATCGCACGGCGGCGTGCATTGATGGCATCCAGTTTTTGCAATTGCACCAGCGCAATCGCGGCACTGATATCCGGCAGGTTGTATTTGAACCCCGGGGTAATGACCTCGGCCTGCGGGCGGCGACCGTGGGTGTGGCGATCGTAAGCATCCACACCTAAGCCATGAAACTTGAAGCTGCGAATGCGATCGGCAAGCGCGGCATCATCAGTCACCACCACGCCACCCTCAGCACAGGTGATATTTTTAATGGCGTGCAGGGAAAAGATCGCCGTGCCGCGTTGCCCGACCTGATGACCTTTGTAGTGTGTACCCAGCGCGTGGGCCGCATCATCAATGATCGCGATACCATGCTTTTCCCCCACGGCACGAATCGCATCAATATCGGTGGGCGCACCCGCATAATGCACCGGAATAATGGCGCGGGTGCGCGGCGTAATCGCGGCTTCCACCAACTCCGGCGTCACCATCAAGGTATCGCGGTCGATATCAATCATCACCGGCGTTGCGCCCATCAAAGTGATGATGTTGAGGGTGGAAACCCAGGTCTGCGACGGCGTAATCACCTCATCACCCGGCTTAATTCCCAGCGCCATCAGCGTCACATGCATACCGGCGGTGGCAGAACAGACGGCAACCGCGTGCTGATTGCCGGTTAACTGGCAAAAGGCTTGTTCCAGTGCGGCGTTTTGTGGCCCGGTGGTGATCCAGCCAGATTCAAAAACCGCTTTGACTGCTGCTAACTCGTCTTCGCCCAGTGACGGGCGCGAGAACGGAAGAAAGGACATAAATTAGATTCCTTAATGTTTAAGGCCTTTTGCTTAAAATTAGCTGGTTAACTGCCAGAATTATCTAGTGTAAACAACGTTTTTAACGGGTTATAAATCCTATTATCATCTGCATAAACACTTAGTACAGCATGATGCACTAATCAAATTTTTCTCACATTTTGAAAGCATTAGACACACTGGGTTGTTTCGCTAAAAAACAAAATACGGCGGAAAACTTAACGGAACATTAAATGACACGAAGAAGTGAGACTGTTTCTGTCTGGTGTTGAGGATTGGTAGAACATCACGGCAGATATTCTGGTTGACGGGGATATGCCTCTTTGATGCGGGATTCACAATCTTTAATTCCCTGCAAATCCTGAAATTAAAGGATTAACTATACTCTTCTTAAGGGAAAACTAAGGTAATGGCATTATGCTGATTTACCTGGTTTTTTACTTAATTTCAGGCATGGAGGTGAACTGTGAAAACTGAAACTGACCGTCTCTCGCAGGCCGCACTGCGCCGTCATCATATTGGTGTTAAAACCAAAGGGTTACGCTTTCGTGGGGCGCTCTATGTCTTCCGCTATAATGCCGGGCATTATGATGTTTTCCTCAATAACGCGTACGTGATGCAGCTTGAAACCAGCAACGTGCAGGAAGCGATCCAGATGTTTAAGCGTCAGCAGTAATTAAATAGCGCACGACTAATCGCAATAAAATCAGACAACCGCCCTACACCCGCAAATTTATGAATGCAGCGCTGAAAACTTTGTGCAACTTGTTGTAATAGCTCATTTACCCTCGCCTTGTTTATCCCTGCCGGCATAAAGTATCCGGAGAATACTGCGAGGATAAACACATGGAATGGTGTTATTGGTTAATGCTGGGCCTGAGCATCGGCAGCTTTATTAATGTCGTGGTCTATCATTTGCCGCTACGATTAATGCAACCGGATCAACAGCTGAGCTTGTTGTTTCCCCCATCACACTGCCCGAATTGCCTTAATTCGCTCTGCTGGCGCGACAATATTCCTCTCTTAAGCTGGATGTTGCTGCGGGGTAAATGCCGCAATTGCCACCAACCGATAAGCATAATTTACCCATTGATTGAATTGCTTATGGCTGTCATCAGTCTGGTTCTGAGCAAATTTTTACCGGATATCCCTTTGTTGTTGGCGACATTATTTTTCTGTGGCTCCTTGTTGGCATTGTCGCTCATCGATATCCGGTATTATTTATTACCTGATGCGGTCACGCTGCCGTTATTGTGGGTCGGCTTATTATTGCACTGTCTGGCGCTTATGCCCGGTTCGCTGACGGATGCGGTGCTGGGCGTGGTGATTGGGTATATCTCACTGGCGGGGCTTGCACATGGCTATCACTGGCTGCGCCACCAGCACGCACTGGGAATGGGAGATGCAAAATTGCTGGCGGCGATCGCGGCCTGGACAGGCTGGGAGGCTTTACCGATTGTGCTCATTATTGCCTGTAGTAGCGGCATTTTATTTGCCTTAATTTCCAGAATTTTGTGGCAGCAACGCTTGAATCAGGCCATCGCTTTTGGCCCGTGGTTATCGCTCGCAGGCATAAGTCTTTTTATTCACTCGATTATTTAATACGCACGTCATACAACCACATTAAAATAATCGGACAATTCTTCAGCAAAGCCCTGATTCGTATATAGAAGTAATAAACAATTCTAAACAAAATTAATCATTGCCCCCCAGGGTAAAAGGCTCTATATTGGCGGCGCTTTTTTCACAGGTGGTAGTTTTTTGTTCAATTAACCAATCGGCGCGCATTTCCTGCCCCCGGTTGAGGAGAGATATGATGACGGATAAAGTCCGTATTGATAATTTTGGTGCCAACTCATTCCACGGAAACAACGACGCGTTCTTAGCCCGTCAGGCTGAGTTCGAATCGAATGTCAGGAGTTATCCACGTAAATTGCCTTTAGCAATTGCGAAAGCACATGGCGTGTGGATTACCGATGTTGAGAATAAACAATATCTTGACTGCCTGGCTGGCGCAGGAACTTTAGCACTGGGTCATAACCACCCGGAAGTTCTGCAAAGCATCCAAAATGTCATTACCAGCGGCTTGCCGTTACATACCCTTGATCTGACGACTCCGTTAAAAGATCAGTTCTCTGAAGCCCTGCTGTCTCTGCTGCCGGGTCAGGGTAAAGAGTATTGCCTGCAATTCACCGGCCCTTCCGGTGCCGATGCGGTTGAAGCCGCCCTTAAGCTGGCGAAAAAAGTCACTGGCCGTAGCGGCGTTATCAGCTTCTCTGGCGGTTATCACGGTATGACCCACGGTGCGCTGTCAGTCACCGGCAACCTGTCACCGAAAGAAGCGGTTGACGGTATGATGCCAGAAGTTCAGTTCATGCCTTACCCGCACCTGTACCGCTGCCCGCTGGGCCTCGGTGGTGAAGCGGGCGTGAAAGCTCTGACCTACTACTTCGAAAACCTGATCAACGACGTTGAAAGTGGCGTGCGTAAACCGGCTGCGGTGATCCTCGAAGCCGTTCAGGGTGAAGGCGGCGTGAACCCGGCTCCGATCGAGTGGTTGCAGCGCATCCGTAAAGTAACCCAGGAACACGGCATTCTGCTGATCCTCGACGAAGTGCAGGCTGGCTTTGCCCGTACCGGCAAATTCTTCGCCTTCGAACACGCAGGCATTGAGCCAGACATCATCGTGATGTCAAAAGCCGTAGGCGGCGGTCTGCCGTTGGCGGTTCTGGGTATCAAAAAGCAGTTCGATGCCTGGTCACCGGGCCATCACACCGGCACCTTCCGTGGCAACCAGCTGGCAATGGCTACCGGCCTGACTACGCTGAAAATCCTGAAAGAACAGGATATCGCGGGCAAAGTGGCAGAACAGGGCGAATGGCTGAAAGCGCAGCTGGCAGAAATGCAGAAGCGCTACCCGGTAATCGGCCACATTCGTGGTCTGGGCATGATGATCGGTATCGAGATCGTGAAACCGAACGAAGCGGCTGATCATATGGGTGCTTACCCGGCTGATGGCGAACTCTCTGCCCTGTTGCAGAAGAAATGCTTCGAAGCGGGCCTGATTCTGGAGCGTGGCGGCCGTCATGGCGCGGTACTGCGTCTGCTGCCGTCGCTGCTGATCAGCAACGACGAACTGAAGATTTTCCTTGATAAATTTGAGCAGGCGCTGCTTGGCGCTGGCATCAAACCAGTTTGATTCGGAAGAGTTAGATGACTGAAGTAAACCCGATTCTGGCCGCTTCTGCACAAAGCATTGAAGCGTACCAGCAGGCGATTGCGCAGAGCAGCGCCGCCGTGGTGCAGTGGCTCAAGCAGCCTGAAATGTACCAGGGCAAAACCGTTGCTGAACTGCGTGAGCGTATTACGCTCGACTTCAATCCGAATGGCCTGGGTAACCAGGCCGCGATTGAGCGCGCGATTGAATACTTTCTGAAAGACAGCCTGTCGGTGCATCATCCGCAGTGCGTGGCGCATCTGCATTGTCCGAGCCTGGTGGTAAGCCAGGCCGCGGAAGTGCTGATCAACGCCACTAACCAGAGCATGGATTCCTGGGACCAAAGTCCGTCTGCCACCATCATTGAGATCAAACTGATTGAATGGTTGCGTGCGCAAGTGGGTTATCCGGCCGGTGACGCTGGCGTGTTCACCAGTGGCGGTACCCAAAGCAACCTGATGGGTCTGATGCTGGCGCGTGATGCATTCTATGCGCGTCAGGGTCATTCGGTTCAGCAGGATGGCATCACTGGCGATCTGCGTAAGATTAAAGTGCTGTGCTCGGAAAACGCCCACTTCTCAGTGCAGAAGAACATGGCGCTGCTGGGCCACGGTTATCAATCTGTGGTGCAGGTGCAGTCAGACCGTTTTGCCCGCATGGATGTTAACGACCTGAAAGCCAAACTGGCACAGGCCGAAGCTAACGGCGAGCAGATTCTGGCGATTGTTGCCACCGCTGGCACCACTGATGCGGGTGCCATTGACCCGCTGCGTGAAATCGCCGGCATTGCTGCTGAGCACAACATCTGGGTTCACGTCGATGCGGCATGGGGCGGCGCACTGCTGCTGTCTGAGAAGTATCGCGATTACCTGGATGGCCTTGAGCTGGTGGATTCTGTCACCCTGGACTTCCACAAGCAGTTCTTCCAGACCATCAGTTGTGGTGCGTTCCTGCTGAAAGATGAGCGTCATTATGAATTGATGCGTTATCAGGCGGCGTACCTGAACTCTGAGTTCGATGAAGAGCAGGGCGTGCCAAACCTGGTTTCCAAATCACTGCAAACCACCCGTCGTTTCGATGCGCTGAAGCTGTGGATGGGTCTGGAAGCTCTGGGTCAGAAACAATACGCCGCGATTATCGATCACGGTGTGACCCTGGCGCAGGAAGTTGCGCAATACGTCAGCGACCTGCCGCGTTTTGAGCTGGTCATGCAGCCGCAGCTGGCAAGCGTTCTGTTCCGTTTCCGCCCTGAGCAGCTGGCATCCAGCGGCGATGCGGCCGTAGCGTTGTTTAACCAGCGCATCGGTGATGCACTGCTGGAGTCAGGTCGCGCTAACGTGGGTGTGACTGAGGCTGATGGCATCACCTGCCTGAAGCTGACGTTGCTGAACCCAACCGTGACGCTGGAGGATGTTAAAATCCTGCTGGCGCTGGTGGAAAAGACCGCGGATCAATTGCTGAGCGCATAATGTTTGCGTAAAGCGAAAAAGCCGATAACTGGCAACGGTTATCGGCTTTTTTTTATCTATACGATTTATCGCGCCTTTTTACCGCCGTAGCCAAAACCCGCGCGATAAATCGCGCCGCTACGAATGGAAGCCATTAACGATTACGCGCTAAAAACTCACCCAGACGCGCCAGGCCCTGCTGCAACTTATCGGTGGAGGACACCGCATGGCACCAGCGAACCCAACCATTGCCTTCCGGACCAAATGCCGCACCGGGTGCCAGGCCGAGTGAGCTTTCCCGTACCAGTCGTTTGGTCAGCAGGGTGGTATCCGCGAAGCCCTCAATTCGGAAGAACGCATACATCCCCCCGCCGCTTTCTGGCACCGTCACGCCCGGCAATTCTCGCAGTCCATTGACCAAAAATTGATAGCTGTGCGCCAGCTCGGCACGCAAACTGATAATGCCGCTTTCACCGCTCAACAACGCCGCTTGCGCCGCGCGCTGGCAGGGTTCAAACAGGCAACTGGTGTTGAACTCAATCAACTTGCCCAACGCTTCGATAATCAATGGTGGCGCGACCACCCAGCCCACACGAAATCCGGTCATCAGCCAGGCTTTGGAGAAGGTATTCACCGAAATCAGGCGATCGTCCGGTGTGGCGTAATCAAGGAACGACGGTGCATAGTGACGATCGCTGGCATAGATCAGCCGTTGATAAGCATCATCACTGAGGATCCAGATGCCGTGTTTGCGGCAGTGCGAGAGGATGGTTTGTACTTCTTCGTTGGTGATCGTCCAGCCCGTCGGGTTACCCGGCGAGTTGATGATCAACATCCGTACATCAGGACGCAACGCACTCAGCAATTGATCCATATCCAGCGCCCACGCCCCCTCCTTCACCGTCAGCGCGACACGATCCACGGTTGCGCCGAGGATCTGCGGGATCTCCACCACATTTGGCCACACTGGGGTGATCGCCACCACCTTATCTCCCGGTGACAGCACCGTTTGCGCCACCAGCATCAGCCCGTTGATACCCGCGCTGGTGATCGCCAGTTGTTCGCTACCGATGGGGCGTCCATGTAACTGGCCGAGGTAATCTGACAACGCCTGGCGCAAATAAGGCCGCCCAAGGTTCTGGATATACCGCGTTTCCCCCTGTTGTAGCGAGGTGATTGCGGCGTCGGTGATATATTGTGGTGTCGGTTTGTCCGACTCGCCAAACCAGAAGGCGAGCATATCGGGACGATCCATCCCTTCATTGGCAATTTCGCGGATAAGCGAGGGTGAAATCTGGCTGATAGTGGCGCGCGAAACGAGGGGAAAAGAAGACTGCATGAAAAAACCTCCAACGATGATCCCTGTTTAACTGTTATTTCAATACATAGCACCTGCCTGGTATATCACGCCGGGGAAAAGTTCAGGAATAGCAATTTCATCTGGCTGTATTCAACTCACGGACATAATCGATAAAGGCCTGGAGCGGTGCCGGAATTAAACGACGATCGTTGTAGTAGAGCCACAAGCCGGAAAAACTCAGCCACCACTCCGTGAGTATCGCCTGGAGCTGCCCGTTCACCAGAGCCGGTCGCAGCCAATCTTCAAACAGATAAACAATCCCGGTACCGGCAATCGCCGCTTGCACCGTTAAATCCATCGCCGCCCCGATGCTACAGGTTAACGGCCCTTTCGGCTGAAGCCGCACGGTTTCATCCGCACGGGCAAATTCCCATTCAGCCATCACCCCGGTGGCATAGCGCCCCAGCAGGCAACGATGCTGCATCAGCTCGCGTGGATGTTGCGGTATGCCATATTGCGCCAGATATCCCGGTGCCGCCGCTGCCGCGAAACGCTGGATACGTGGGCCAATGGGGAGCGCGACCATGTCCTGCTCCAGATGATCGTCATAGCGGATGCCCGCATCGCAACCGTCGCGAAAGATGTCCTGAACATTGCTTTCGGCCACCACCTCCAACTGAATATCGGGATAGCGCGCCAGGAATCCTGGGATGATTGCGGGCAGCACCAGACGCGCGGCGCTGACGGGGACGTTCAGGCGCAAGGTGCCGCCCGGTGTATCGCGAAAACGATTAAGCGCATCAAGCGCAGCATCCACTTCATTCATTGCGGGTAGCAGGCGCAGCATCAATGCCCTGCCCGCTTCGGTTAGCGCCACGGTGCGCGTGGTGCGGTTGAACAGCCGCACACCCAGTTGTTGTTCAGCGCGACGTACGGCATCACTGAGACGGGAAGGATTGCTACCCGTCATGCGAGCCGCTTCACGAAAACCGCCTGCTTTTGCCACCGCCACCACCGCATGCAGCAAAGCAATATCTAATGACATTGTGCGTCACTCCGTACACTGTGTCCTGATTTCAGCGGATAGTTGCACAGCCAATACGTCATTACAATCATCAGACAGCCTAAGAAGGAGGTTCCCATGTCTCATCCTGAAATGACGTATTCCCTTGGCCATCGTCGTGTTAACCGTCTGGGTTATGGTGCCATGCAGCTTGCCGGGCCGGGGGTATTTGGCCCGCCAAAAGATGAAGCACGCGCCGTACAGGTGCTGCGCGATGCCATCGCCGCTGGCGTCAATCATATCGATACCAGTGATTTCTATGGCCCCCATGTGACCAATCAGCTGATTAAAAAAGCGCTGCATCCGTACTCAGAGGATCTGGTGATTGTCACCAAAGTTGGCGCGCGCCGTGACCAGCAAGGGGGCTGGCTACCCGCGTTTTCCCCCGCTGAGCTAACGACGGCGGTGGAAGATAACCTGCGCAATCTGGGGCTTGAGGTGATCGATGTGGTGAATCTACGTGCCATGTTTGATGTCCACGGTCCGGCGGAAGGCTCACTGGAGACGCAATTGGCAACGCTGGTTAAACTGAAAGAGCGCGGCCTGATCCGGCACATCGGTTTGAGCAACGTCACACCAAAACAGGTGGCAGACGCCCAGGCCATCAGCCCTATCGCCTGTGTGCAGAATCTCTACAATCTTGCTAACCGACAGGACGATGCCCTGATTGACCAACTGGCTCATCAGGGCATCCCCTATGTTCCTTTCTTCCCGCTTGGCGGTTTTTCCCCATTGCAGTCGGAGCAGCTGAGCGCCGTAGCAAATGAGCTGAATGCCACACCATTACAAGTTGCGCTGGCGTGGTTATTGCAACGCTCACCCAATATTTTGTTGATTCCAGGCACCTCTTCGCCAGCACATCTGCAACAAAATCTGGCCAGTTCGGCGCTCAACTTGTCCAAAGAGATTGTTTTGCGACTGGAGGGATTAAGTAACAACTCAGACTAACCCACTGATAAATAGATATCCTTTAACCTTTCCTGAAAACAGCGAGGATCATGCTCCCGGCGGATCCTCGTTAATGCCTGCTCGGAACGGCGGTTAATACTGCCCGGATCATGCACCACATCGGTAATATACCCTTTCAGCTGGCTGATAATGGTATTCCTGATTTTTTGCTTCGTCTGGTCAGAATCAACCGTAAACTCAAACATATCATTGAGTTTGTGCTCAATAAGCCAACCGGCATAAGAAGGATTAATTTCCGGCAGCGCCCTGACATTGGTGGTGATCACCGGACAGCCACAGGCCTGCATTTCCAGTACAGAAAAACCATAGGTATCCTGCCAGGTAGGCAGCAGCCCGACATCGGTCTGTTTGAGCAATTCAATTACGGATGTATTGGGTAGAGAAGAAGCATGATGGAAAAAGGACCACTTATTGATCAGATCCTCGATTTGATGATGGAAACTATCATTATCCTGATAATGGTGATGAGCAATATTATGTCGTCGCCCGAGGTCACCAATAAGATTCACCTTTATTTTTTGTGGATCAATCAACCCCTCATTGGCTAACTCAGTAAATGCCATCACCACTTCCGCCCCACCTTTGCGATAAAACTCATTTCCAATAAAACTAAAGGTGATCAGCGTATCTGTGGCTTTGCGCACTTTGTCGGTCAACAGGGGCTGTGGAGGATGCATAACGCACAGCTTAGCGGCGATACTGTCTTTCAGCGTAGGGAAAGCATCCAACAGCTTGAGTTGAATACGGTGAGTAGCTTCAGAAATGGCGATCAGACGAACACATTCCTTGCGCGCGGCCAAACGCATTAAGGCATGGAGTTCCGGGTTTTGGGTTTTCGCGATGCCTGCAACCGGTAATACGCGCGGGATTTCAGTCTCGAATGTCGATACCCATCGGGAGGATGTACGAGCCACTTCATTAAAAAGATGAATAATATCCCCATTATCAGAAATCATGCCGGGGAAAGGCTGAAAGATGAATATCTTATTCTTTTTAAAAACTTTCTGTCGCAGGGTATTGATATAGAGATAGATGTTTTTCTTCTTTAGGTTTACATAATTGTTTTCAGGATCAACCATTATGTTCCTTTTCTCTGGGTAGCCGTCGCTACTGACTACAATATTCATCAATCCTCCTAAACACGAAACGAGTTCGGTGGAATTAAAAATGTCAGTAAGATAGTTATAAAATAAATTCTTCGCGAGTAAAGTTGTTTGATGAAAAATAGGATTAGTAATAGCGCGGCGTTTAAGAAGCATTAAAAAACTGACATTGTTAAATCATGTCAATGTATTTCAATGCTGGATGTGCCAGTAATAATTAGAAATACCCGTCGCCGGGTATTTTCAGCCCAATTAACGACCTTTCTTTTTACGACCGGGTTGGGTAAAGCGTTTGCGCGCACCAGGATTGCTGCCCGGTTTTTCACCGTTCTTTGGCCCGCTGGCAGCTGGTTTTTTCGCACTGCTCTTTTTCGCCTGCGCTTTTTGCGTCGATTTGTCTTCCGAAGAGGAATCCTCGATCAACTTAAACAGTTCAATTAACTCATCGTCCGTTAAATCACGCCATTCCCCCAAAGGTATTCCCTTCAGATTGACGTTCATGATGCGGGTACGTTCCAGCTTAGTGACTTCATAACCAAAATGTTTGGTCATGCGGCGAATCTGCCGATTAAGCCCCTGGACCAGCGTGATACGAAACACAAAGGTCGACTCTTTCTTCACCTTGCATTTCTTGGTCACGGTGCCGAGCATGGGGACACCGGCCCCCATGCCACTAATAAACTCATCGGTGATCGGTTTATCCACCGTCACGACGTACTCTTTCTCGTGGTTATTCCCGGCACGCAGGATTTTGTTCACCAGATCGCCATGATTAGTCAGGAAAATCAGCCCCTGGGAGTCTTTATCCAGTCGGCCAATCGGAAACACGCGTTTGCTATGGTTGACGAAGTCGCTGATGTTATCGCGCTCGCCCTCTTCCATCGTGGTAATGATGCCCACCGGCTTGTTCAACGCAATCAACACCAAATCTTCTGCGTCACGCGGTTCAATCAGCTGACCATTCACTTTAACTTCATCACCAGCAAACACCTGCGCACCCACGCTGGCGCGTTTACCGTTGATAAAAACATTGCCCTGTTCGATATAACGATCGGCATCACGGCGTGAGCAAATACCGCTCTCGCTGATGTATTTATTAAGGCGGGTGGATGAGTTGGTCAGCATGGTTCCTCCGAAAAAAGAAGCGGACTATACATCAACCTTTGACATTCTGTGAGTGCTTTGCGCAAAAGTTGTAACACAAAAGCTAACTGTGGTCTGTGGCCTGAATCGGCCAGACGGATTGGGCTTTGATTTCTTTCAGCACAAACATGCTTTGCATCTCTTTAATGCCCGGCAAGCGGCGAATTACCGACATAGCAAAATCGGCATAGCGATCCATATCTGCCGCCACTACCTGCAACAAGAAATCGGCATCGCCGCCAATGCTATAGCAGGCAACCACGTTCTCCAGCGCAGCAACTTCCGCCTCAAACTTCCGCGCTTCTGCCTCGCTATGGCTGTCGATAGTGACACGCACAAACACCATCATATTGAGGCCGATCTTCTTGCGGTTCAGCACCGCGCGATACCCCTGAATCACGTCATCTTCTTCCAGCTTGCGGACTTTGCGCCAGCAAGGCGAAGGCGACAGGCCAATCGCATCGGCGAGGTTCTGATTGGTGATGCGTGCATCCTGCTGCAACTGCGTAAGAATTTTGATATCTGTCCTGGTCAAACTCATTGCGGGAATATCCTTTCTTTTAAATATCGCATTAGGGTTAATTCTGCCTTAACTTAAGGAAATAGTCTGCTAAACAGCAAGCACTTTTCTCTGCGCGTCGCGCACAATATCTGCCACAGCAACCGCAGGAGAAAAGTATGAAATTTGACGCCAATGTGCACCGTTGTACCCTGGTGATTGACCAGCAATTGCCCGTCGGGCTGGCGATGAATGCTGCCAGCGTGATTGGCATCAGCTTTGGCAAATGGATTGATAATCTGGTAGGGCCGGATATGCACAGCCAGGACGGTGAATACTATCCGGGGGTGATATATGCGCCTTTGCCGGTGTTACTGGCGCAGGGGAATTATTTGCGCGAATTGCAGCAAAACTGTGCCAATGATGCGGAGATTTTCACCATGCCGTTCAGCGCCCTGGCGCAGTCCTGCAAAACCTATGATGAATATGGTGAACGCATTGCTTCAGCGCACAGCGATCATATCGAGCTGGTGGCGATCGGCTTGATCGGACCAAAGAAAAAAATTACCCGGCTGACGGGAAATCTGAAGCTTTATCGTTAGACTGTCTCTCTCCGGGAGAAAACATCTAAGGAAACGCCATGCAAATCAGCTCGCTGCAACAGCAGCCCGCCCTTATCACGCCGCTAACGCAACTGTTATTTCGCGAATGGGCGGCGTATCCCAACTGGAACAATCCGGGGCAGATCGAGGCGCGTTTGCAGGCACGCAATCTGCCCTCGGTCAAGACCCTGACACTGGTGGCAACCGCAGCCGATGGCGCTTTGATGGCATCCGCCAGCCTGATCCAGCATGAGTTAACCGATGTTGTCGAGCGTGAGTTCTGGTTGGGTGAAGTGATTACCGCCCCTGAACATCGCGGCAAAGGGGTCGGCAGCGCGCTAATCAGCCGGATGATTACGGAAGCCCGCGCGCGGAATATCTCCGCGCTGTGGCTGTATACCCCGGACCAACAGGCGCTTTACCAGCGCTTCGGCTGGCAGGACGTGGAACAGCGCGAAGTGGATGGTGACCGGGTTTCAGTGATGATGCTCCGGCTGTAACGCCGCCAGCCCATCGCGCGCAATCAACGTGCGGAGCGGAGCGAACAGCGGTTCCGGCAAGGCTTCCGGCGCAAACCACTGCCAGCCTTCGCATTTCTCAGGTTCGAGACACTGTGGCTCCCCCTCCGCATGCAGCGCCACCATAAACAGCGTGATGTAATGCTTTTGGACTTCCGGGAACACATCGCTGACAAAAGCGCCATTTTGCAGGCTGTGCAGCTGTAACCCGGTTTCTTCCAGCGTTTCCCGCCGCGCGCACGCCTCCGGCGTTTCACCAAACTCCAGGTGACCGCCAGGCGCTGACCAGTCGCCCGCACCGTGGCTACCTTTGCGCCGCCCCAGCAACAATTTCCCGTGACGGAAAATCAGAACACCCACACCAATTTTGGGAGACATACACATCACCTTTATGTTCATACATTGCGGCGCGCTTTATCGCGCCGCAACGGACAAATAACGATTACTCAACACCTATCGGCTGATATCCCTGCCACTCTGGCTGAAACGGCTGGCCGTTTGCATCCGGGGTCAGGTGCACATATAAGTTCCCTATCTTATCCAGCAGCAGACAATCATCCACCTCTTTCAGATTGTCCTTGTGTTGCTGATCTGCCCCTTTCAGCAACCGCTCCAGCGCGCTGGCTTTTGCTTGCGCGGCATCCTGCGCTACAAACAAGTCAAAGGCATGCAGTTCCGCCAGGGTTGAAGGATGGTAGGCACCGGCATTCACAAAGAACAAGTGCTCGCCACCGGTTGCCGGTTCTGGCGACAGCGACACGCGATAGCCATCCGCCCAGGTAATACGTGCGTAGCCATCGATATGAATTTTATCCGCGTCACCAAACCAGGCTTCACGTAACGCAGGCCAGGCATCCTGCGGCTGGTCAGCCGCAACAAATTGAATATCATGGACTTCAATATTCGATTTCCCGGCATTACCACCAACATAAAACATAAACAGGTTCATGCATTTTTCCTTGTGTTGTAGGTCAAGTGGTATGCGTTATAAATCATGATATACAGCGATACAATTATTTCATCAGGTCATCAATTGAGGGCGCAGACGCAGGGCCATCCCCATCAACAGCACGATCCCGACACTCATCAACGCCCAGGCGCTATCAAAGGAGGCAGCATGATCACGTACCATGCCGGCGATCAACGGCATCAATGCCGCCAGCAGATAACCTCCGCCCTGCACCATCGACAGCAGCGCACCCGCCTGCTCCGCTGTCCGGGCATGATCGAGAGTGACGATCAGCGACAGGGGAAACAACGCGCCAATTCCTAACCCCAGCAGTAACGTGGGCAGCCAGGCCTGTTCGCCGCCCAACATCATCAGGCTGATCAGGCCAGCGAGGATAAGCAGCAGTACCAGTAACAGGGGACGGCGACGATCGGGAAAACGATGGATCAGCGCGGAAAGTACAAAACCAGCCACCACCTCCGTCAGCGTCAATGCGCCGAGCAGAAAACCGCTTTGTCGGGCGCTCCAGCCATGTTGCTGATAAAACGCGGGCAGCCATGCCAGTACCAGCGTGTAAGCACCGGTACCGATACCGAAGAACACCAGCAACAGCCAGGTACGTCGCGGATTGATCGCCTGGACGCGGGGTTGTACCTCAACGGGCTCGTGAGAACGCAGCATTTGACGCCAGAGCAGCAAAGCCAGTAACGCTGGCAATGCCGGCAACGCCAGCGTCAACGCTAAGCCCGAGCGTGCGGCCAGCGGTGCGGCACTGGCGGCCGCCAGTGCCGCACCGGCCATAATCCCGGTGGTAAATAGCGCCATCAGCGTACCGGCATGGCGCGTAAAGCGCCGTTTAATCAGTGCAGGCATCAGCGCCTGAATCAGTCCAATACCGATCCCGGCCAACAAGGCACTGGCAATTAACATCAACCCCTGCTGGCTGACTCCGCGAGCCAGACAGGCCAGTACCAGCAGAATTAATCCGCTGGCAATCCCTTTGACCTCCCCCAGCCACCGCAGCAGCAAGGGTCCCGCCAACGCCGCCAGGCCCATCATAATCACCGGTAAGCTGGTGAGCAGGCTGACCTGGGTCGCCGTGAGATGAATATCTTGTTGTATCCGGGTAAAAAGTGGCCCGATTGCGGCCATCACCGGCCTGAGATTAAGACCGACGATAAAAACCATAAAGGTAAATAAGCCGATTGCAGGTAAGGTACGTTTCACAGTGCTTCTCCATTGCTGATTTATCTTAACGTTAAGATAAATCATGATGACGGAGTAGACCATGCGCACAAAACAACACGGTAACCACAACAAGTGAGGGGAAAAGTGGCGGATCACGTCGATTTCGTGACACAACAATGGGCCAGCGCCATGCCGGAGCTGGATGCATCGTCGATGGCCGTTTTTGGCCGGATGCTGCGCATTATGAAACATCTGGCGAAAACGCGAGGCGAGGCGCTGGCCCCGTTTGGTTTTCACGAGGGGGAATTTGATGTGCTGGCGACGTTGCGCCGTGCAGGAAACCCCTTCTGTTTATCGCCCACCCAACTGTATAAGTCGCTGCTGGTCACCTCGGGAGCGATGACCCATCGACTGAATCGGCTGGAACAGGTCGGGCTAATCACCCGCGTGGCCGATCCACAAGACAAACGCAGCACGCTGGTGGCATTAACCACCGCCGGGCAGGAGAAAATTGAGCAAGCGTTGCAGGTGCATACCCAAACGCAAAGCGCGTTACTGGCCGCGCTGCAACCGGCACAACAGCAACAGCTTTCGGCGTTGCTGAGTCAGTTGCTCACTGCCTGTGAACAGGAAACGTAAAACCTTGTGTCAAAATATGAATTCACACTCACACTTTTCCGTTATCTTATTTGTTTGCCAGACTTTTTAACGGAATAGATATGCAGAACAAATTCGCCCCCTCGCAGGTTTTTCTCCACTGGCTGACATTTCTACTGGTCGTCACCGCGTATTGCACCATGGAATTTCGCGGGTTGGCGACGCGGGGTTCCTGGCAGGGGTTTGCCATGATCATTGGTCATTTCAGCGCGGGAAGTTGCGTGCTGGTGCTGATGCTATCGCGTGTATTATTGCGTTTTCGCCATCGCAGTCCAGCCATCGTACCCAAACCGCCGCACTGGCAAACCGGGCTGGCGCATCTGATGCATCTGGCGCTGTATCTGTTTTTTATCGTGCTGCCGATTCTCGGCATTTTGTCGCGTTTCTATCTTGGCCGTACCTGGTGGTTGTTTGGCATCCCGATGCCCGTCAGCAGCGATCCCGATCCAGATTTCTCGGATACCCTCAGTGGCTGGCATGAAACCCTCGCCCCTTACGGTTACTGGCTGGTGGGCCTACACGCTGCCGCCGCGCTGGTGCATCATTACCTGATCAAAGACAACACCCTGCTGCGTATGATGCCCGCACGTCGTTCACGTTGACTGACCACGCCCGGCAACCTGACTGGCCGGGCGTCCAAAGTAGCGTTGAAACGCCACGCTGAAATTGCGTGGATGCTGATACCCCACCTGCCACGCCGCCTGGGCGACCTGGTACCCTTCCTCCAGCAACTGATGCGCCTTCTGCATGCGTAACGCCAGTAATTTCTCTCCGGGGGTACAGCCGAAATGCTGCTGGAAGCCTTTCTTGAGCTGGTAATCACTGAGTCCGACAGCCAACGCCAGCGTTGCCAGGGTAAAAGGTTCCGCCAGATGGGTCAGCATCCAGCTATGCGCCTGCTCAACGCGTTCAAGATCCTGAGGATGGCGTTTTTTTTCCGGAACAACCTGCGGTTGCAACTGATGACGATGCAGCGCCAGCAAATTTAACGCCTGGATTTCACGTAGCAGTGGATCGGTCGGCACGTTATTAAGTTGGGCGGCAGTGGCACCACCAAAAGGGCTGAACAGATGACGCTTCAGTTGCGGCTGGTGCAGCAACATTTCTGCCGTCTCGGCTCCCAGATAACGTTGCGCGCTGTCGGCGTTGAGCACCAGACGGAGCTGCTGTACCCGTTCACCGGCGCGATAAAGGCGTTCTCCGCTGCTGTGCTGAAAGCTGGTGACGGTAAGATGCCCGGCGTTAAACAGCACTTCACAGCCGCTATCGGCACGAAACCGCGAACTGCCACACAAGCCAAAGGTCAGCACCAACTGGGGGAACGAACTTCCAGGGCGCGAAACTTCGGCCAGCGCGGTGAGGGGTTGATAGTCGGACTGCACCAGCCGCATGCCACCTGACAGCGTGAATTGACGTGAGCGAAATACACCAATACCTGGTTGATGTTCAACCCAGGGCGTGTCGTCGCCGTTTGGCTGGTTTTGCATGCTTTCGCCCTCGCGCAGAGTCAAATCACCGTTTTGCAGACCAACGAGCATAAATGTCTGCTGTCTGAAACGCTAGTCTGTTGCTATCACCTTCGCTCTGGAGACAGCCATGACATCCCCGTTACCTTTTCTCGATAACCTGCTGGCACAACATGCCCTGAGTGGCGCTGTGGCGCTGGCGTTTGAACAGCGATTATTCGATTTCCTGACCCGGCAGGCGGATGCCACGCAGGTGGCAAATCATTTTGGCTGGCAGCCCGAACCGGTGGAGCACTGGCTGCGCCTGCTGTGGAGCGGGGAATTGTTGCAGCGCCGTGGGGTGGAATACCACACGCCGCAAACAGCACAACCGTATCTGTGCCATAGCGGAACACATTATATCGGTGACGCCTGGCATTATCGTCAGCAACTGTTGCAGCAGTTTGCCCGCAAACTGCCTGACTTGCTGAAGCGCAGCACCCCCGGCTGGCAGGACCCGCTGGAGATTGAAACTGCCTGGGCTGATGCAGCGATGAGCCAGATTGCCCAGGAGCAGCGGGCACTGAGCGGCGCGACCGCCTGCGCCATTGCCAGCACGCTGGCTGATTTTCAGCGTCCGGCGCGCCTGCTGGACATGGGCGGCGGGCCAGGCCTGATCACTCTGGCGTTGGCTGAGCGTTTCCCGCAGCTGTCCGGTGTGGTGCTTGATCTGCCCAAAACCGCCACGGTGGCACAGCAAAATATTGAACGTGCCGGATTAGGCGGGCGCTTTAGCGCCTGTTCACAACTGGCGGAAAGCGAGCTGGTCGACATTATCTGGTGCTCCTCCTTGTTGTATTTTGTCGAGGATCGCCAGGCGATGTTGCAGCAGTTGTACCGCCGCCTGAAACCGGGAGGGCTGTTGATCAGTGCGCATGCCGAGGTGCCTGCCGACCCGGTGGAAGCACGTCAGGTGCTACCGTTCTTCACACCATTAATGATGCGAGGTTACACTGTCACGCAACAGGGCGTGCTGAGTGGGGAATTGCAGCAGGCGGGTTTTATCATTGAGGCGATTCAGCGGATGCAACCCTTCCCGATGTCGCCGCTTGATGTCCATCTGGCGCGCAAAGCGAGAATCTAAATGTGTAGCGGCGCGATAAATCGCGCCGCTACGACTCCGCATCAGGCGAGATGAAAACGTCCGACGGTCTGCGCCAGTTGCGCAGCCTGATCTTCCAGCGAACTGGCGGCAGCCGACATCTGCTGCACCAGCGCGGCGTTCTGCTGGGTGGTGCCATCCATCTCATTGACCGCGATAGTGACCTGGCTGATCCCGCGCGCCTGCTCATCCGACGCGGTGACGATCTCGCCGATAATGGTGCGTACCGAATGTACTGCCTGAGTCATCTCCTGCATGGTTTTCCCGGCATCACGCACCAACTGCACACCGCTGTCGACACGCTGGCTGGACTCCTCAATCAACGCGGCAATCTCTTTCACCGCATTGGCGCTGCGCTGCGCCAGGTTACGCACTTCAGAAGCCACCACCGCAAATCCGCGCCCCTGCTCGCCGGCCCGCGCCGCTTCTACCGCGGCGTTCAGCGCCAGGATATTGGTCTGGAAAGCGATGCTGTTGATGATGGCGGTGATGTCGCCAATCTTTTTCGCGCTATCGTCAATTTGCGCCATAGTCTGCACCACTTCACCGACCAGCGCCTCGCCACGGCTGGCAATGTGCGTCGCATTGTCGGTCAGGGTGGTCGCCTGATGCGCATTGGCGGCGTTATGTTTCACCGTCGCGGTAATCTGCTCCATGCTGGCAGCAGTCTGCTCGAGGGCGGCGGCCTGTTGTTCCGTGCGTGACGCCAGATTCAGGTTACCGCTGGCGATTTCACCCGCCCCCTGGCGCACCGAGGCGCTGGCATCCTGGATCTGGCCAACGATATCGCGCAACTGGTCCTGCATGGTACTCAGCGCATAGAACAGGCTGCTGGTATCGCGGTTTTTCACGGCAATCGCGTTATCCAGTTTGCCATCCGCCACAGCCAGCGCGATGGTGGCGGCTTCCAGCGGCTCGCCGCCAATCGGTTTCAACACCTTGCGGCTAAACAGGATACCCAGCAAAGCGCTGACCAACAGGATGCTGATGACCATCAGCACGATGGCGTTGACCAATTGGCGATTGGCTGCCGCCATCACTTCGCTGACCGGGGCCACCACACCGAGATACCATTTCTGGTCGCTGTTGCCGATGACGATCGGCTGCCAGGTCATGAGGGCATTTTCACCGAGAATGGCGTCATGACCCTCACTGACGGCGCTGCTGAAGTGGTTGGTATTACCTTTCCACGCTTTGGTGGTCTGGCTTTTATCCGGGTAAGAAACCACATTCCCGGCGCTGGAGAGCAGCATGGCGTAGCCCGTGCCTTCCCAGGGTTTGATTTTATTCACCCGATCCTGCAATGACGCCAGCGAAATATCAGACGTCACCACGCCCCAGAGTTTGCCCTGGCTGACAATCGGTGCCGCAACTGAGGTGAGCAGCGTCGGCACGCCATTGTAGGCGTAGCTGTAAGGCTCAATCAGCGTGTCTTTCTGGCTTTTCTGCGGCAGCAAATAATAGTCACCCTGGCCCGGTGTAAAAATCGAGGTGAGCGGATGCATGGCGAAATTGCCGGACTGATCGCGGTCAACAAACCAGGCATAGCGGCCTTTCGGAGCCTGTCCTGCCTGGCTGGCAAACTCGGCGTCACGCCCGTCAAAGGCGTTCTCTTCCATAATCACCGAGACAGAAAGATAGCTGGGATTGTCACGCAGCGTAGATTCCATCATCTTGTCGATGACTTTTCGATCCTGCACACCCGCGCCCGGCAGCGCGATAATGCTGTGACCGAGGTTATGCGCCACATCACGCGCATAGCTGAGATCCTGCTGGATTTGCAGCGCCTGGCTCTGCGCTATCTGTTGCAGATAATTTTCGGCCAGGGATTTTTGTTCGTGGCTGGATTGCCAGTTAAGCACACCAATGGTGACGGTAAAGCCAAGGGTAATGGTTAAGGCACCCGTCAGCAGCATTTGCGTGCGGGTACTCATCTTTTTCTTATCAGACAGTCGTTTGGCCATGCTGGCGCTCCTGGGGTCGACACTTTTTCGGTAAAAAGAACCACTCCCTGTGCTCTCACATTCCTTCAGGTAATCTATCGGCGCGTTGAGGGGGAACTTGATGGGTCAGCAGGTCTGATCAGTAAGTGAGCAGCATGGTAGCAATGAAGTTAAAACACCGGTGGTTAAATTTACATCATCATTGTACAATGACTGGGTCAACTCGAAGGAATAAAACATGCGTACCATAACTTATAGTGAAGCCAGACAGCATCTTTCGGAAACGATGATGAAAACGGTAGAGGATCGTGCCCCCATTTTGATCACCCGACAGAATGGCGACGACTGTGTCTTGATGTCGTTGGAAGAATACAATTCATTGGAAGAAACAGCCTATCTTCTGCGTTCACCCGCCAATGCCAAACGATTGATGAACTCGATTGAGAGCTTGCGTAATGGGAACACCATTGAAAAGGATATTGATGAGTGAAATTAACATGGTCGCAGGAAGCGTGGGATGACTATCTCTACTGGCAGGATACAGACAAAAGAATGGTCAAAAAAATCAATGAACTCATCAAAGACGCCAAAAGAACGCCTTTTGAAGGTAAAGGAAAACCAGAACCCTTAAAGCATAATTTGGCGGGATTCTGGTCACGAAGAATCACGGAAGAACATCGTTTAGTCTATTCAGTGAACGAGGGAGCACTTTTAATTGCCGCCTGTCGTTATCACTACTGAGGTTCAAGGCCAGGCATACGCCCGGCCCCGGCCATTTATTTAAAACTCTCACTCGCCGCTTTCGCGATGGCGATTTCATTCGGGTTAGCCGAACCGCTCACGCCCACCGCACCCAGCGTGTTACCGCGCCACTCCACCGGTGAGCCGCCGCCCAGCGGGATCACGCCCGGCAGTGTGGCAATAGCGGGTTCTTTACCGTTGGCACGATCCATATATTTGTCGGTCGGGGTGCGATACAGCGCCGCAGCGCGTCCTTTCAGGATTGACGAATCGATACAACCAACCGGCGCATTGTCCATACGCTGAAATGCCAGCAATTCCCCGGATTGATCCAGTACCGCGATGCAGACGTTGGCATTCAGTGCGTGCGCTTTTTCCTGCGCAGCTGCAATCAGCTTCTGTGCATCCGCCTGCGTCAGGATGGTTTGGGTGGTGACAGCCTGGGCACCCGCTGCGCTAAACAGGGCAGCACTCAGCAGCGCCAGAGACAGGATCTTTTTCATTTCAATCACTCCATAATAAGGGAGCCAGATCGCGGCTCCCGGAAGTTAACCGCGTCGACGACGCAGGATATAAACTAACCACAGCAGTACCACCAGCGCGATAACAGCGCCAGCAATAGTTAGAGGTTGCGCATAGCGAATCAGCCAGCTGCCACTTTCCCCGTGCAACGTTTGCCGCACGTCATCACCAGAAATGGTGTGTTGCGGGTTACCAAAGCTGGTGGAGACATAATTCGCTACCTTTGCCAGTTGTGCCTGACTGAACTGGGTGCGGAACTCCGGCATAAAGGCGTGACCTGCCGGGGTTTGACGGTCCACCCCTTCGGCGATAGTCATGATCAGGTTGGCCGGATCACTGGAGAGCACCGCAGAGGAACCCACCAGCGACGGGTAAAAACGCTGTTGATCATGAGTACCGCGACCATCACTGGCGTGGCAGGTGGCGCAGGCACCGTTATACAACTGCGCACCGCTCATGGCATCCGCCGAAACGTAATCGTTGATGTCGTCTTTCATCCCGGTTTCGATTGCCGACAGCGGCGTGCTGGCGGGCGCCACGCCAGGGGCTTTGCGATCGCTTCCGCCAATCGCGGGCACCTGTTTCAGGTAGCGGGCAATGGCCTGGAGATCGCTGTCATCGAGTTTTGAGAACGAATTCTGCACCGCCGTCCCCATCTCGCCCGCGGCAATCGCTTTGCCATGCAGCGCGCCGGTACGCAGGTAGGTTTCAATCTCCGCTTCGCTCCAGTCACCAATCCCGGCCTGTGCATCTGGCGTGATATTCGGCGCACTCCAGCTACCCACCTTCCCACCGGACAGGAAACGATCGCCCTGCTCCGCCATCATGCTGTTGCGCGGCGTATGGCAGGTGGAACAGTGCGCCAGAGTCCGTACCAGATACTCGCCGCGTTCGGCGCTACCTGGTGCGGCCGTACTCCCCGGCACCGCGCTTTTATCGAGGAACATCAGGTTCCACATCGCCATCACCGGACGGAAAGAGAACGGGAATGGCAGATGGGTTTCCGGTGCCGGATGGTCATCCGCGGGCACACCCAACATCAGGTACGAGTAAAGCGCATGGATGTCATCATCTGACATGCCAGCAAACGCGGTGTACGGCATCGCCGGATAAAGATAATGATTACCCGGCGCTTTCCCTTCACGCATCACTGCGGTGAAATCCGCCAGGCTATAACCACCAATCCCGGCGCTTTTCGATGGCGTGATGTTCGAGCCGTAAATCATCCCCATCGGTGACTGAATGGCGTAACCACCAGAAAAAGGTTGACCGCTCTCCGGGTTGCGATGGCAGGCGGAGCAGTCTCCGGCAATCGCCAGATATTCGCCGCGTTTGACCAGATCCGGTGAGGCGTCCTGCGCCAGACTCAGGCTGCTGACCAGCAGCAGGCTGGTGAGGCTGAACAACTGATGTAAGCGCATCGTTCACACCTCCCTGGCAATGGTCGCCGCCATGCGGATCGCCAGTGCGATGCCGGTCAGCGTCGGGTTAACGGTCGCCGACGTCGGCATCACGCCGGTGGTGGCGAGGAACAAGTTGGGGTGATCCCAGCTACGACAATCGGCGTCAACCACCGAGTCCTTGCGGTTATCGCCCATAATGGTGGTGCCCATAATGTGGTACTGGTTACGCCAACCGGTCGGCGCTTCAATCACTTCACCGTTAAACGCCTGCAAAAAGTTGGCAAAATCCTTGTATGCCTGCGGTCGCATGCCACGTACATAACTGTCGAGGTGATAATTGACCTTCAGCATTGGCAGGCCAATCGAATCTTTGCGATCGTAATTCGGTACCACACGGTTGGTCGGGCTGGGTAGCGTTTCACTCATGGTGCTGATGTTCATAATGCGTGAAGCGCGATCGCGGATTGCGTCATCCAACGCCTGGCCCATCATGCCCTGCTTCAACAGCGGCACCGTGACATCAACGTTGGGCACCAGATTACGCAGTGAGTAACGAATGGCAGAATGCTGCGAACGACTCGCTTCATCGCGACGATTGGCGATGGTGCCGTGTTGCACCGAACCCCGACCGGTCCACAGCGGTTCATCGGCGAGGAAGGTCAGACTCAACCCGGTGTGATCCATCAGGTTGCGGCCCACCTGATCCGAACTGTTGGCGACGTTGTTCATTAACAGCAGCTTCGGCGTTTCCAGCCCGTGGGCGGCAACGATAAACACCTTGGCGGTCAACCGGCTGTCCTTGCCATCCGGCTTACGCCAGGTCAATGCGACAATTTTATTGCCTGCGCCCTTCTCCAGCTTCCAGGCCACCGCTTCGGTGATCAGTTTGACGCCCAGCGCCACCGCTTTGTCCACATGCATATCGCCGGAATACATAGCACCAATCGGGCAGATCGGTTCGCAGTTGTTATTACCGGCGCAGGCCGGACGACCATCATAGGGACGAGAGACACGGGCGTGCGGTTCATGCACCACCTGGTAGCCCATCGGCCCCAGTTTGGCCTGCATGCGCTGCACCATATACGGTTTTGCCTCGGGCGGCAGCGGATACGCCGCTGAACGTGGTGGATAATGACCGCGTCCCTGGCCGCTCTGATCCTCTTCGCCGGTACCGACCACACCAATTTCACGTTCGGCTTGCAGATACCAGGGTTCCAGCTCGCTGTATTCAAACGGCCAGTCACGACCCACGCCGTAAACGCTTTTTAGTTTGAAATCATTGGGTAACAAACGCCAGCAGGCCGAGGCCCAGTGGCGGGTACTGCCTCCGGCGACGCGCAGGTAGCTGGTGACGTATTCGAAATCGTCATCCCCTTTGGCATCGATATAGCCTTCGGTGTAGGAGTTGGGCGCCCACGGCAGATTGGGATACGGTGCGCACCAGTTCCGCTTGCTGGCCCCGTTGCGGTAATTCTCCACCACTTTCCAGCGCGGGATATAGGGTCCGGCTTCCAGCATAATCACCGACTTACCGGCTTTCGCCAGTTGGTAAGCGGCATTGGCGCCGAGGGCGCCCGAGCCGATGATCACCACATCAGCATCAAATTCGCTCATTTTTGTCTTTCCTGCTCACGTTCTTGTTATGTGTTGTTGTGCTGCGCCAGTAACGCCTCGGCTTCCACGAGGGTTTTGGCTTTGCCCTGAATCATCAGCAGCCAGGGGGCTTCCGGTTCTTTGATGGTGCTGGCGGCCAGCGGCGAGCGATCGCCCCAGGCGCGGATCTCCGCAGGCATGGTCGGCGCGGTAACGCCGGGCGGGACTTCCGCCCAGTAATCTCCCCCGGCGCGCGCATAAGTAGGACGAATAGTGTGATCCTTCGTCGGTTCATACATTAACGCCGACAGGAAGGTCACAAAGTGCGCGTCATCCACCGCTTTGGTGGTGGACGGATGGCCGGTGTAGCCGAGATACCACGGCGAAATAATCATCAGCGCGGTTTTCACTTCGTCATCGCTTAACTGGGCGACGATCTGCTCACGGTCTTCGCTGTGCAGCGCATTCAGACGCGCCATCAGACTGGCGAGCTGCGCGGGAAACGTGCTGTCCTGTTGGCACAACAGCGTCCACAGGCGCTCGGTAATCCCGATATCCAGGCCGCGACGTCCGGTCAGCAATTCACTGGCGCGCAGCAGCAGCGCCGCGCTGCTGTCTGTCGGCGCTGCCAGCAGTGGCTGCATGGGGATGGCAACAATCACCGGCGTCGCCATCATCAGTTTTAAAAAGTGTCGTCTTTCCATCGTCAGTTTCTCGCGCTAGCCCGCACTCAGGGCCGACAACGCCCCTTTGGCCGCTTCAGCATCAACGTTGCCATCCGGGGTGCTGACGCCAATCGCGCCAACCACCACGCCATTCAGTTTGACCGGCTCACCGCCAGGCAACGGCACCACCGCCGGGTTACCCAGCATTCCGATATTTCCGGCGGCGATCTTCTGCTGGAAACTGGCAGTAGGCACACCAAATGCGGCAGCGGAATGGGCTTTCTTCGGTGCCAGTTCGCTGTTTGCCAGGGTTGCGCCATCAAGACGGTCAAAGCTGATCAACTGACCAAAGGGATCAACCACCGCCACCACGCCGCCAATCTGGTGGCTGCGGATGATTTGTTCGGCTTTGTTCACCAGCGCCTGAGCCTGCTGGTGGGTAAGTACGGATACCTGGTTAACCGGTTGGGCAGCCTGCGCAGCGGCACAGAACAACCCGGTACACAGCAGTGCGCCTGGAATCAGTTTCATGGTGTAGTCCTGAATTAAATGGGTTAGAGGGATTAACTATTTAGCGTACTCAGCGACGTGCGAGACGGCGTTGAATCAGATGATCGAGGCTCCATTTGCCGCCACCATGCAGACACAACAGCAAGAACGCGGCTGCACAGGAGATGTTTTTCAGCCACACCATCAGGTGCGCATGACTGTAGCCCTGATAGAACAGAAAACCGGCGACCACCGAGAAAACCGCCATAAAAATGGCGGTGAAACGGGTGAGGAAACCAAGGGCGATCGCCGCGCCACCGCCCACTTCCAGCAGGATCACCAACGGCAGGAAGAAACCCGGCACATGGTTGTCGGCCATCAGTTGCAGGTTGTCACTGTAGTGCGAAATCTTGTCCAGACCGGAGGTAAAAAACAGACCCACGGCCATCACCCGGACGAGGACAGAAACGAAATCTTTGGACTGATTCATGATGTAACCATTCTGATATGTAGTTGTTAACGAACCAGACAGTACATTTTAAATCTTTACTAACTTTTACCAATTTGTGCGGCTGAAAAAGCTGCTGTTTTTTTGCGCGATCGCGCGGGTGGCACAATTTTGCCCACGGGGAAGTAAGAAATTGTTTCTTTTGTTACAGATGCTTGAGGTCATAGTTTGAAGCCGATCACACTATGAACTCAGGGTTAAGGTTGAGGGTGTGCGGGTCTGTAACAGCGTCATCAGAAGCGTTGGCGCGCGATCATCCAGCAAAGATGGTTATCCACTGTGCCTCTGCCGGTGTCACCAGAAAGTGAACAAGTTGTTAACACAGTATGGCGATGCGTTTGCCGGGTTTTTACCCAAAGCCAGGAGCAGAAAAAGTGGCATAAATTCCTGTCAGGAATGAATTGATAACTAACACAGAATATTTTTTATCGGTTTCCGATGCCAGGATGACGCTAAACCCTATCGGAGAACCATCATGACTTATCGCTTTCTCGTGACCACCACGAGCCTCGGCCAGGGAGGCCGTACGTTACTCGCTGACGCAAAATGCACCGTGGATTACCTGGATAACGCCAACGATGCGGCGGAAGTTGAACGCCGCATGAGCAGCGTGCCCTATGACGCGGTGATTTCGCGTACCGTTGAGCTGAGTGCCAAAGCGATAGCCGCCTGCCCGACACTGAAAATCATCTGCAAACATGGCGTTGGCGTCACCAATATCGATGTCGATGCCGCCACGCAACACGGCATTCCGGTACTCACCACGCCAGCCACCAATGCGCAATCCGTGGCTGAACTGACGCTGGCCTTGATGCTCAACTGCGCGCGCCGCCTGCCGTTTTTCCAGCAGGAGGTGGCCGCCGGACGCTGGACGCGTAGCGGTGATGGTGAAGAGTTGCAGGGCAAAACCCTCGGCCTGGTGGGCTTTGGTGAAATTGGTCGTCGGGTCGCCCGTGTGGCTCGCGCCGTGGGGATGCAAGTGGCCTTTTTCGATCCGGCCCTTGCCGCCGATGCGGATGTGGCAGACGCGCAGCGCTGTACATCGCTGGAGCAACTGCTGCCGCTGGTGGATGTACTGAGCCTGCACTGCCCGGTGACACCGAAAACCCGCCAGATGATCAATACGCACTCGCTTGCCCTGCTGCCACCAGGCGCCATCCTGATTAACACCGCGCGCGGCGAGTTGGTGGATGAAGCGGCGTTGGCAAGCGCACTACAAAACGGACAACTGCGGGCCGCCGCACTGGATACCGTGGCGGAGGAGCCACTGGCTGCCGATCACCCGTTCCGTACCCTCCCGAATCTGATTATCACCCCACACATCGGCGGATCGACCCCACAAGCGCTGGACGCGGTGGCGCAAAGCGCAGCACGTCAGTGTCTGGCCTGGCTCGATAATCAACACATTTACCTTCCCGCCTGCGTGAATCCGCAGGTGCTTAACCGGAGTTAACTTATGACGATGCGAAGTGACTGGCCGATTGGCTATTTTATTGGCGAACGCGGCCCACAGATTGATGACGCGACACTGGCGGCATTCCGCCAACTGCCGGTCCCCAATATTGGCGACTCGATGGGCCGTAGCGTTGGCGCGCTGGGCCTGACGGCCTATCACAACGATCCGCAACTGGTGCTGTGTGGCCCGGCCTTGACGGTGAAGGTACGTCCGGGCGATAACCTGATGATCCACAAAGCGATCGAGCTGGCTCAGCCCGGTGATGTGATTGTGGTGGATGGATCCGGCGATCTTACTCAGGCACTGATTGGCGGCCTGATGCGCACCTCGGCGGTGGCGAAGAAAATCGCCGGTTTTGTCATTGACGGTGCGGTGCGCGACCTCAACGAATGGGCCGAAGGTGGCGTAGCCGTCTGGGCGCGCGGTAATACCCTGCGTGGTCCTTCTAAAGACGGTCCGGGTGAAGTCAACACCAGGGTGCACTGCGCCGGTCTGGTGGTATCACCGGGCGACTTGATCGTGGCTGATGCCGATGGCGTGATTGCCATCCCGCATGACGAACTGAGCGTGCTGCTGCCGCGCGTGCAACAACATGCGCAGCGTGAAGAGAAGATCCGCGCCAGTAATATGGCTGGGACCAACGATCCCGAGCGCTTTAACGCGATCCTGCGCGCCAAAGGTTGCCCGTTATAACGTCCTGATTGACCGATCGCGGCGCGATAAACCGCGCCGCTACACCTGCACGAACATTATAAAAACTGGAGTACCCTACCGTGCTTAAGAAAATTTCACTGAGCGAGTCGTTACCGCCCCCGATCACCTGGCGTGATAACTTCACACCAGAAGAAGGGAAAGCCTTTGGCGCGCAGCTCTCCGCGCGACTGGAGCGGTTACCTGCCGCACGTCCGTTATGGCTGATCATTTTCGCACTGGCGCTGGGTGGCTGGTTTGAAGTCTATGATGTGTTTCTCACCGCTTATGTCGGACCGGGTATGGTGCGTGAAGGGATCTTCACCCACGGCAGCCATAACTTTTTCGATCCCGGCAGTCTCGGTGCCTTTGTGGCCGCGATGTTCCTCGGCGTGTTTCTCGGCACCCTGTTGATTGCCAACCTTGCCGATCGCATGGGTCGACGTAAGGTATTTATTATCGCGCTGCTGGTGTACGCCATTGCCAGCGGCATTATGGCGTTTCAGCATCATCCTTATGCCATCGTGTTCTGGCGCATTGTCTCCGGGATTGGTGTCGGTGCGGAGCTGGTCACTATCGATGCCTACGTTTCGGAGTTTATTCCTGCCCGTCTGCGTGGTCGCTCCTACGCCTTTGTCCAGGCGATTCAATACACCTCGATTCCCACCATCGCCTTTTTATCCTGGCAACTGGTGCCGCTGGCGCCATTCGGCCTGACCGGCTGGCGCTGGGTGGTGTTGTTTGGCTGCATCGGCGCGGTGGTGGTCTGGCTGATCCGTATGGGCCTGCCGGAAAGCCCACGTTGGCTGGTCGAACAGGGGCGCTACAAGGAAGCGGAAGATATTGTGCGACGTCTGGAAGCGCGCGTGGCGAAATCCACCGGCGCGGTTCTGCCGCCAGTGGAGATGGCAGAGTTGAAACCGGTAGAGCACGTCCCGGCGCTGAAAAATGAGATGTGGCGTCCCCCTTACCGCCGCCGCACCATCATGCTGCTGGTGTTTAACTTCTTCCAGTCGATTGGCTACTACGGGTTTGCCAGTTGGATCCCTACGCTGCTGGCGGCGAAAGGCGTAACCTTTACCCACAGCCTGATGTACTCGTTCCTGATTGCCTTCGCCAGCCCACTGGGGCCGCTGCTGGCAATGACCTTCGCCGATCGCATCGAACGTAAATGGCTGGTGAGCGGTTCAGCGCTGGCAATTGCGCTGGTTGGCACGGTGTTCTCATGGCAGTCGCAGCCGGTAATGTTGGTGACCCTTGGCTTGTTGCTGTCACTCGCCAGCACCTGCATGACCTTCTCCTATCGCGCCTATCAGGCCGAGCTGTTTCCGACGCGTTTTCGTGCCAAAGCCATCGGTATGGTTTATTCAGTCAGCCGGATCAGTGGCATGTTGTCGGGCTTTACTATCGCCTGGGTACTGCATGAGATGGGTGTAGGTTCGGTGTTTATGGTGATCTCGATTGCGATGGCGATTGTGGTGTTTACCATTGGCGTTTTCGGCCCGCGTACTCTGAATCGTCGTCTTGAAGAGATCAACACCTGACAGCGTGTGTTGGCAAAAGCTGCGCAAATTGTCTGATTTGATCGCAATTAAAACATCAAGGGGATGCTTGCATCCCCTTTTTTGATCCAGCGCAATAACCTCCCTCGCGTCTCCTGTCAGCTTATTCCTCACAGGGTCTTCACACCCACATAACAAGAGGATACGAAGATGACAACTAAAGTAACTTTGGCAGGCGTGTTAGTGGTATGGCTGGTCTATGTCGCGTGGATGGTGCATTACTACGCAGGCACGTTTTCGTTGTTTACGCATTGATGACAGCGATAACGCACACTCCGTATCGGCGCGATAAATCGCGCCTTTTCCGGCAAATTTATTATCTGATTAAAACTGCGCGGTAAATCGACCCGCTACATCTCCAACCTCGGTCAATTGCGGTGACGATTTCGCAGTGGACTCACCATTAATTCTCCGCCACATCCCGGCAAAAATCTCCCCGAGCATTTTGTTGCCAAACTCCGACAGATGATTGCTATCACGGTACAACGGCACCTCACCGCGCGCGCCATAACAGAAATGGTTATCACACAGCGCCTGCGCGCTATCAAGTAGCGTGACATTGGGTATCTCCGCCACCACCTGATGCAACATCCTCAACGCATCCTGATTACGCGCCAGATATTCCTCACGCGGTAACTGGATAGCGAAAGGCTTTCCGCGCATCGCATCGCGTGTCATGCGGTAAATAACGTCGTAATCAAATTCCGGTACCGGCGTCATGATGAATACTTTGCGGTGCGTAGCCAGTTTCTTCACTGCTCGGGTGAAATGTTTCTGGAAACTTGTCAGTGAACTGACTTCATTGGCGAAGGTATATTGTGGGGTATCGTCGCTGCTGCCATTTTCACCATGTAAATACAGTGAAAAGCGATTGATGATCAACACCGAGGCCTGGGGATATTTCTCTTCAATGGTGGTGAGGGCATTTTTAACAAAATCCCCGCAATCAGGTCGTCCCGGTCGGTTAATATCCGGCACCGTCGGACAACCCGACTGCGCGATAAATACCACCGCATCAGAGGCTGCATTACCGCTGGCGACCACCGAAGATAAAAGCGCATTAGCATGGCTGTCGCCCAACACTACCAGATTAACTTCATTGCCCTCGCCGAAAGTACATTGCGGTGACTGTTTACTGTTCACCACCAGACACCCACGCGCAGCGGTAAAACGTTGTTTTGCGTATTGACTAATCTGGCTAACGCTCTGTGGGGCGCGGGCCGGAAATCCCTGTTGTGCGACAATTAACAGGGCGGCCAGCAGTACCAACGCGGCATTCCCTATGGCCACTGGTGTTGTTGCACTGAGTAAACCCACTTTATTCTCAACCAGCGCCCAGGATAATCCACCCAACAACAACGACAAGGCGATCAACACGGCCTGGCTGACCGGTGTTACCGGCAAATCCGCCAGATGCCAGAACACCCACAACGGCCAATGCCACAGATAAATGGAATAGGATGCTTTGCCAATAGCTTGCACCACGCGGTTATTAAGCAACGGACTATCGTTCGCTGTAACGTGAATAATTAACGCGGTCAGC
The DNA here is from genome assembly GCF_009728735.1 of Pantoea phytobeneficialis. NCBI lineage: Bacteria > Pseudomonadati > Pseudomonadota > Gammaproteobacteria > Enterobacterales > Erwiniaceae > Pantoea > Pantoea phytobeneficialis. The sequence continues at coordinate 261,802 of NZ_CP024637.1, read as the reverse complement.
ACTACCGGGATGAGGGTCATCACGCCAGGCCATGTGGTTCCTGCATCAATCCACATCGCGCTGGCAATTAACCCCAACAGCGCAGGCAATATCACCCAACGCTGCCCGGTGAGCCGACTGTTGGGTGCCAGATATACCAGCCCCCCCGCCAGCATCTCCCATGCGCGGGTTGGCAACATAAAGTACGCCAGGGTGTCATGCAAATGCGTCACCACCAGCGCCAGGGTAAATGACAGCAACGCACCCATTGCCATCACCCAGCCAAACTGACGCCGCAGATAACGGGCGGTAAACATCAGCGCCAGCGGTAGCAGCAGATAGAACTGCCACTCTACGCTTAACGACCAGGTATGTAGCAGCCATTTATACATCGAACCGGCATCAAAATATCCGGCTTCTTTAAAATAAACGAGGTTAGAAATAAAGCTCAGGCTGGCGGCAATATGCCCGGAGAGGGTTTTATATTCATCGGGCGGGATCAGGAAATAACCCACCATCAGCAAGATGGCGCACATCGCCATCAGCGGAGGAATAATACGGCGACAACGGGATGCATAAAAACCTGACAGCGAAAACCTTTGCTGTTGCAAGCGCGAAAGAATAATCCCCGTCATTAAATAACCAGAAATGACAAAGAAGATATCCACGCCAAGAAATCCCCCGCTGATACCACTAACACCAACGTGATACAGCAGCACCAGGATCACGGCGTAAGCACGCAGGCCATTAATATCAGCACGGAAATTCATACGGAATCGTCCATACAATTTGTGTATTTTAAAATCGTAAATTTGCCACCGATGCGAAGCAAGAGAGTTATTTCATTTTGTTTCCGTGGGTTTATTTTTGCCGGAACTGAATTCCTGAGTTTTATCTAAAGATTTCATCAGCAAAACCAGATGGCGATGGATAATACGGCGCGGCGGTGATTTTTTTCACATCATGAGTTGTGAGGAGATAATCGGAAAAGGCCGCAATGTTCCCCATCGCGCCCCTGCTGCCCTATCGCCCTTCCTGCGCCATAAATCCCTTTGATGACGGGAATGGGCGCATTACCCGTGCATTAACCGATTTGGCACTGGCACAGTCGGATAGCCAAAGTATTCGTTTGTATGCCATGTCAGCATCAATTCTGGCACGACGCTCCGACTATTACCGTATCCTGCAAGAGACGCAGCGCGGAGGAATGGATGTCACATCCTGGCTTGTGTGGTTTCTGGAAGTGTTGAATGACAGCCTTGAACAGGCATTGCATGCAGTAACGCGCACGCAAAATAAAGCGCTTTTTTGGTTGGTTCATCGTGCCACCGAATTTAGGTCTGGAAAGGTTGCCAGGAGGCGGTCGCAGCACCCGTTATCAGATAAAATATTCAGATTGATACCAAACGTAGCTACCGTCTTGAACGTCAAGCGGTAGCTGCGTAATTTTCATCCCACTTCATCCGCGTTTTCAGCACCCCGAAGCACTGATGAACCAGCTTGCGCATCACCGCTCCAAGCGCGGCCTTGCTGGCTTTGCCCTTCGCGATTAGCCTCTGGTACAGCGCCTTCGCCGGGGCATTCCACCTGATCGCTACGATCGCCGCCATATACAGTTTCGCCCTTACGTCTGCCGGGCCTGTTTTTGACATCCGCGCACGCCCCCTGACTGAGCTCCCGGACGTTTTTTCCACCGGTACCACAC
>NZ_CP024637.1:155909-260018 GCF_009728735.1 Pantoea phytobeneficialis | reverse complement strand
GGTCTGCCGTGGAGTGAACCGCCACAGTCTTGATGCCCAGCTCTTTACAGGCACGCAGAATGCGCAGCGCGATCTCACCGCGGTTAGCAATGACAATTTTATCCAGCATGGTTCGCCTCGTTATTCGATGACAACCAGCGGCTCGTCAAATTCAACCGGCTGGCCACTTTCCACCAGAATCGCTTTCACCACGCCGGATTTATCGGCTTCGATCTGGTTCATCATTTTCATCGCTTCAACGATGCACAGGGTGTCGCCGACGTTAACTTTCTGGCCGACTTCGATAAAGGCTTTCGCGTCCGGGCTTGGGGTACGATAGAAGGTGCCGACCATCGGTGAGCGTACGATATGACCGCTGATGTCAGGTTTAGCGACTTCCGCTACCGGAGCGGTAACGGGGACAGCGGCGGCGGGTTGCATCACAGGCGCAGCATAGGCCTGCTGCTGCACCGGGTAGCTGATATTGGCAGGTGAACGGCTGATGCGAACCGACTCTTCACCCTCCGCGATTTCCAGCTCAGCAATGCCGGACTCTTCCACCAGCTCGATCAGTTTTTTGATTTTACGAATATCCATAAACGGGGTCCGTGCTCATTAACATAACGGGTGTTGTTATAGCAGAGCGCCCCGCTGCACAGGACATAGGGAGTTTAGTTGGGGTTATAAGTAAAAGGTGCTCACTGCGCCTATCCCCTTTAGGGGATAAATATATCATTATCCTCCAAAGGGGATAATCTTGACTTTATCCTCCAGGAGGGATAGTTTGGATGATATCCTGACCAGGGGATAATCCGTTATCTGCCCAGCCCGATCCTGAATACTGTAAGGATTCACGATGATTTATAGTCCAAAACAACTTGCTAACCACGTCCGGTTGATACGGCAGAAAAATCAGTGGACGCAGACGCAACTCGCCAAAAAAGTGGGGTTGAAACAAGCCACCATCTCCCATTTTGAAAATAATCCCGACCTGACAACCCTGGCGACGCTATTTAAGATCCTGCAATCCCTCGAACTGAAGCTGGATATCTACGAGAAGCTTGAGGCAAACGAAACACCAGCGATTTACGATCAGGAGAATGACTGGTGAAACAGGCGTTGATGGCATGGATGAATGGTGAACGTGTTGGCGTGTTCACCCGACAAAGCAATGGTGCGCATACCTTCCAGTATGCCGAGAGTTGGCTGGATAACCGGCTCGCACGCCCACTTTCATTGTCCCTGCCGCTGCAATTGCCTGTTATCACTTCAGAGAGCGTTATCAACTATTTTGATAACCTGCTGCCAGATAGTCCCTTAATTCGCGACCGGATTGTTGCCCGTTACAGGGCAAAATCACGCCAACCTTTTGACCTGTTGCGTGAAGTTGGCAAAGACAGCGTGGGTGCCGTGATGTTACTCCCCACAGACAGTTTCCCTTCGAACCAGGGTTTACAGTATGAAACGCTCAATGAAGAGAAACTGATCCGCGTTTTATCGGCATACCAGGCGGATATACCGCTCGGTATGATCCGGGATGAAGAAGATTTTCGCATTTCGGTGGCGGGTGCCCAGGAAAAAACGGCATTGTTGAAAACTGCCGAAGGCTGGAGTATCCCGCACGGCTCCACCCCCACCTCACATATCATTAAATTACCAATTGGCGAGATTAAACAACCCTTCGCCACGTTGGATATGCGCGAAAGTGTTGAGAATGAATATGCCTGTCTGGCCCTTGCCCGTGCGCTCGGTTTCAATGTGCCTGCGGCCACCATTATTCATGCCGGTAATATCCGTGCCCTGGCGGTGGAGCGTTTTGATCGCCGTTGGAATGCCCACAAAACACAACTCCTGCGTTTACCCCAGGAGGACATGTGCCAAACCTTTGGGCTGCCTTCTGCTCTGAAGTATGAATCTGATGGTGGTCCAGGCATTGCCGATATCATGGCGTTCCTGATGGGATCGAGCCAGGCACTGGAAGATCGTGATGCATTTATGAAATTCCAGGTCTTCCAATGGCTGATTGGCGCCACAGACGGACATGCGAAAAACTTCTCGGTATTTATTGAAAGAGGCGGTAGCTATCGGTTGACGCCTTTCTATGATGTCATCTCTGCTTATCCTGTGCTGGGCGGTACGGGATTAAATATCCGTGACCTGAAACTGGCGATGGGACTGAAAGCGACGAAAGGCAAAAAAATGGAGATCGATAAAATATTCCCGCGTCACTTTATCGCAACCGCCAAAGCGGTGAATTTCGACCCAAACCGGATGGTGGACATTATTGATTTCTTTATTGCGCAATTACCCACCGCGATCCACCAGGTAGAGCGTATTTTACCGGCTGATTTTCCACCACGTATCGCCGACGCATTGTTTTCCAATAGCCTGCGCATGCTGGCGCGATTGCAGCAATAAACGTTCTGCCAACAACCACGCGCCAGTCACAGCCGTGGATAGTTATTTCTCTGTTCTGTCGAGAATAAGATAAGCGGGCTGGCACATGCTGCCACGCTCCTGCACCCAGTAATAATCCATATCGGCGATGTGATCGTTCAATCCGCCATCAATACGTTTAACTTCCAGACGTAAACCCGCCATCTCTTGATAACTCAGCCCGGATTTGACGATAAATTTATATTTAACGCCCTTCTCTTCTTCGAAGGATTTAAGATACGGCGTCATCTGCTGCTGAATTTCCTTCAGACAGATAACTTCGTTGTCGACTTTAAATGGCTCGCTAACCACCCCGTCTATGGGTGCCGCGAAGGTTGATGATGAAAACAACATCAGCGCCACCAGGCTGATTTTATGTGTAACACGCATTGAAATTTTCTCCCTTTTCTACCCGCATAAAAAATCACAGCCCTGTTATCGGCACTTTTTTCCGCAGATTGACCCACCCGCAAAAAAAATTTATTCACACCGAAACTTTCCTGACAGCTCCAGCGAACTGAATTAACAGCGTCACACAACCGGAATACCCTCAACCCCGCAGGAGCAGATAATGAAACGCATGAAACATCTCGTTTGTACCCTGACTATGGCTGCCGCGTTGGGCCTCTCCAGCTCGGCGCTGGCCGCGCTGCCGGTCGGAGCCAAAGCCCCCAACTTTGAACTGCAAGGCGCGCTGGCGGGTAAACCGCTGACCTTCTCACTGCAACAGGCGTTGCAGAAAGGTCCGGTGGTGCTTTACTTCTTCCCGGCCGCGTTCAGTAAAGGTTGTACCCTCGAAGCCCATGATTTTGCTGAAGCTACCGATAGCTTCAAAAAAATGGGGGCGACGGTGGTGGGCGTCACTGCCGGAAATACCGACCAGGTCAGCGACTTCTCGAAACTGGAGTGTCGCGATAAATTCACGGTAGCGGCCGATCCGGGAGCCAAAGTGGCGGCGGAATATCAGACCACCATGCAGATGAAGGGCAAGACGCTGTCTGACAGAACCTCCTACGTGATCGCACCAAATGGCGACATTTTGCTGAGTTATACTGACAGAAACCCCGATACCCATATCGAGAAAGCCCTTGCAGCCGTGAAGCAGTACAGCGACGCCCACCCGCAAACCGCGACTAACTAATCGACGAGGCCAGCGATGTTAACCGCCATGCTGGCCGCCTTTATTGGCGGCATTATTCTTAACTTTATGCCCTGCGTTTTCCCGGTGGTTTCGCTGAAAGCACTGGGTCTGCTACGCCATGCCGATAACAGCGCCAGCGCCCGCCGTGAAGGACTGGCGTTTTTGCTCGGTGTGGTGGTGACCATGATGGCACTGGCAGGTATCTTGCTGGCAGCGCGCGCCGGTGGTGCGGCTGTGGGCTGGGGTTTCCAGCTGCAATCCCCCCTGGTGATCGCTCTGCTGGCGTTGGTGATTCTCGCGGCAGCCCTCAATCTGTTGGGCGTGTTTGAAGTGGGTCTGTCGGTACAGCAGGTCGGCGCGATCGATATCGGACGCGGTGCCTTTGTGCGCTCAGCCCTGACCGGTGCGCTGGCGATCATCGTCGCCACCCCTTGTGCTGCGCCGTTTATGGCGAGTGCCATCGGCTATGCACTGGTCCAGCCCCCGGCCATAGCGCTGGTGATCTTCTTTGCGTTGGCGCTCGGGTTTGCTGCCCCTTTTACCCTGGTGTCGTTGTTTCCGGCGCTGGCAAAATTCCTGCCGCGTCCTGGCGCCTGGATGGATATTCTGAAACGCGGCCTCGCCTTTCCAATGTTTGGCGCTTATGCCTGGCTGGTGTGGATCCTGGCACAGCAGGCAGGCAGTGGCGCGTTGGCAACCTTGCTGGCCGGTTCGGTGGTGTTGAGTTTTGCCGGATGGTTATACGGCATGGCGCAGAAACGCCGTTTTACCGGCAAAGGCCATAAGGTGCTGTTTGCCATCACCGCCGTGCTGGTGATGGCGGTACTGGCCCCTCTGCCGGGGATGATTAAGCCAGGAGCCGCATTGCCAGGCGATCAGGTTGCCGCCACCCTGACCAAAGAAAAATGGACGCCGCAAACCCTCGCCGAGCAGCGCGGGCACGGTAAAGCCATTTTTGTCGATTTCACCGCATCCTGGTGTATAACCTGTCAGGTTAACGAGAAAACCTCGCTATCAACCCAGGCCGTGAAAGAGGCGCTGGCAAAAACCGGCACCGTCTACATGGTGGCTGATTCCACCAAATTTAACCCCGATGTCGATGACGCACTGGGTGAGTTCGGCCAGGGCGGTCTGCCGATGTATCTGGTATATCCGGCCAATGGCGGGCCGCCAAAAGTACTGCCGCAGGTGCTTACCCCCGGCATTGTGGTTGATGCGCTGACTCAGGCGGCGAACAAAAAAGCCTGACCCAACAAGGCGGAATATGGATACAAGCGATACCGAGCGCGACAACTGGCCTGCACTGATGGAACGGGCGCAGGCGGGCGACCAGTCGGCATATACCCGACTGCTGAAAGCGCTGGTGCCGGTGATTCGATCGCAGGTACGAAAACAGCTCGCTGACGACGCGCTGATCGAAGACGTCATTCAGGATGTGCTGCTAACGGTGCATCGGGTACGTCATACCTACGATCCCGCGTATCCGTTCTTACCCTGGCTGATGGCGATTATTTCGGCACGCGCCGTGGATGCGTTGCGCCGTCGTGGACGGCATCAACGCTGGGAGGTGGCCGACGATCATCTGGCTGACGTGCCTGCCCCTACGACGCCACCGCGTCAGGATTCACAGGAGGAGCTGGCCGGCTATTTGCGCCAACTGCCTTCACGCCAGCGGGAGATTGTCGAACATGTCCATTTACGCGAAATGAGCCTGATGGAAGCGGCTGCACATAACAACCTGAGCGTCGCCGCAGTGAAATCGTTACTGCATCGCGCGCTGACCAATTTACGCCGCTTTGGAGCACATCATGACTGACCACAACCTGTTGATAGAAAAACTCAGCCAGGCCGCACAGCCGGTGAAGCGCCCGTTACCCACCCGGTGGCGCGTGCTGGTCTGGCTGGCGATTGCATGGCCATGCGGCGTGCTCGCCAGCCTGCTGGTACAACGCAGCCTGACGGACTGGTCACAACCCGGTGCGCACTGGGCAATGGTGCAACTGGCGCTGGCGTTCCTGCTCGGTTGGCTGGCGATCAGTAGCGCCTTTAATATGAGCATTGCCGGACGCCGTAGCATCAGCTGGAAAGCCTTGCTGCCGCTGGGTTTGCTGTGGCTGGCACTCAGTATCCTGAATATTCCCCGCGTCGAGCCGCCGCTGCATGTCGGGGACGGCACCAACTGTTATACCTTTCTGCTGGTGGTCAGCACGCCGATGATGGTGATGATGATTGCCAGCCTGCGGCGCACCCGGGCGCTAAATCCGGTTCGCAGCCTGGCAATGGCCGGATTCGGGGTCGCCTGCATGGCGGTAACGCTGCTGGCGTTTTGCCATCCGGTGCACCTGCATAAGGTGGATTTTTTTATGCATCTGGCAGCGATTGCCAGCATTGTGGTCCTGACGGTACTGGTGGGGAAACGTTGGGTGGCGATAAGGTAAATGTTGAGGAGCGGGTGCATTGAGGCCAGCCGTAACAACCTAAAGAGTTGGCGGGGATCGCTCCCCGCCGGCTCTCTTACTTGACAGATTCACAAGCTGTGAAAACAGCAACCTCCGTATCGCCAGTTCGGATGCGGACCTCACAAAGGTCTTTCCTCAAAACCAGCACCGCCATTACAACGGCGGTACAGATAACGATCAGGGCGACAATCCGCGCCATATGCTGCTTCATAGCCTACGTCTCCTTGACCCGAGGGTCCGTAAGAGGCTACTTTAAATGCGTCTGGGATTTGGAAGTGGCCTCAGTTTAATGTAAAACGTCCTGCAAGACGTCCTATGTTAACTGGGGCTTTTCTCTTTCTGCCGTTGGCAAATGCTTAAGGCAGAAAGCCTCAAGCACCCGCCGCGATTTTAATCCAACCGTCTGACTTATCCCAAATTTTTGTCCATGCCGCTGCGCTAACTCGTGCTTTTTTTCCAGTTATGCGATCCGTGACAACTTCTTATGTAACGTTATGGAATTACCCGCTCCGCTTTGAGCTTTTCGAACAACTGAACAAACGCATCCAGCGTACTTTGATAGCCAATAAACCCGGCTTTGCGACTCTTGCTCATATCGGTAAAAGCTTCCATCGGACGGCCTAAATCGGCATCGGTATGCCACCATGAAACCAACTTATCGATATCCGCCTCGCGCAATCCGTCACGCTGCGCAATCTCGCGCCATGCGTCAGTTGCTGCCTGCATACGTCCTTCCAACGGCATCATCTGTGGCGGATAGTCGGCGGCTTCAATACCAAAATACGCCGCCAGACGCGGCCACAGCCAGTTCCAGCGGAAAACGTCGCCGTTCACCGCGTTGAAGTCCTGATTGGCTGCCGTCGGTGCGGTCGCCGCCCATACCAGTTGCTCAGCTAGCAAACCGGCATCGGTGACATCCGATACGCCGTGCCACTGTTCCGGTGAGCCGGGAAAAATAAACGGCCAGCCCTTTTCGCGACACAACGTGGCATACACCGCCAGCGTCTGGCCCATGTTCATCGCGTTGCCGAGGGCATAACCGATAATGGTATGAGGACGGTGCACGCTCCAGCGGTAACCGTATTTCTCCGCACCGGCAAAGATCTCATCCTCCTGCGCGTAATAGAAATTATCGACCGGCTGACGCCCCTGCTCCTCGCGGAACGGCGTAACCGGCACCGCCCCTTTGCCATAGGCTTCGAATGGCCCGAGATAGTGTTTCAACCCGGTCACCAGCGCCACATGTGCACCGTGCAACCGCTCGCCCAGCGCCTCAATGACGTTGCGCACCATCGCACCGTTAACGCGAATGTTCTCTTTCTCATTTGCCTGCCGCGCCCAGACGCTGAAGAACACCGCATCCGGCTTCACTCCAGCCAATGCCTGACGTACTGCTACGGCATCGGTCAGATCTGCGGTCAGGCTGTGGCATCCTTCTGGCACTGCGCCACGCCCACGCGACAACCCGGTCACCTGCCAACCTTCACGTAACAGTTTCTCGGCCAGCGCACGACCAATCACGCCGCTGATACCAACAATTAACGCCTGCTTCTGCATTTCATTTCTCCTCAGTTTGCGTAATCATTAGCGTAATGAAGAATTGAATTCTCATCTCTGGCATTAATTCACATCATTCACAACCTGAGTTCATGAATAGATGCACGATCAACGTCTGAAAGATATCGTCCCCTTTGTTGCCAGCATCGAATGCGGCAGCTTTGCAGCGGCGGCAGAACGCCTGCATATCACCGGCTCGGCGGTGAGCAAAAGCGTCACCCGGCTGGAAACACGCCTCGGCTCCCGACTGCTGGAACGTACCACGCGCAGTCTGAAGCTGACCGATGCCGGTAATGCTTACTACCAGACCTGTCTCCGCATTATGGAAGAACTGGCAGAGGCCGAGGCAGTGCTGGCGGCTCAGCGCAGCATACCCTCTGGCAAATTACGGCTGGCGGTGCCCAACACTTATGGTCGTCTGGCAGTGATGCCTCTGCTGGTGCCGTTTTGCCAGCAACATCCTGAACTGGAACTGAGCCTGCGTTTTTCCGATCGGATGGTGGATCTGTTCGATGAAGGGATTGATGTGGCGGTGCGTATTGGCGATACGCCGAATATTCCGGTCTCACTCGCCTGCCGTCAGATGGGGCGCGAACGCATGGTGTTCTGCGCTGCACCGGATTATCTGGCGCGCGCCGGTCGTCCCACCAACAGCCACGCCCTGTTGCAACATCCGGCGATTTTATACGAGCGCATCGATGGCAGTACCAAACCCTGGTTGCTGCAAGCGGAGGATGGTCATGTGCAATGGCGCAGCGTACCGCACCGTATGGCGATGGGAGATGTGGATGCACAGGTTCAGGCGGTGTGCGCCGGACTGGGCGTTGCGCAGATGCCCTCCTGGCTAATACGCGAACCGCTGGCGCGCGGCGAACTGGAGATTATCCTGCCCGCCCATCAACCTGATGGCCTGATGCTGACGCTGGTATGGCCGCGCCGCAAGCAACTGCTGCCAAAAGTGGATGCGCTGCTTGAGACACTCAGCCAGCTGACGATTCGTTAACGATGATTGAGACGACGCGATAAACGGTCACCAAAGAATTGCAACAGCGTGACCAGTGCCACCAGCACCACAATCACCGTCAGCATCACCTGCATATCAAAGCGCTGATAACCGTAGCGATATGCCAGGTCACCCAGTCCACCCGCGCCAATCGCTCCGGCCATAGCAGAGGCGTTGATCATTGTGACTAACGTGATGGTAAAACCGCTGACGATGCCTGGTCGCGCTTCCGGCAGCAACACATGCCAGACGATATGCCAGCGGTGGAACCCCATCGCCTGCGCTGCTTCGGTCAATCCTTTGTCCACTTCGCGTAAACTCACCTCGGCAATACGCGCGAAAAACGGCGTGGCCGCCAGGGTCAGTGGCACCGTTGCCGCCCATACGCCGTAGGTGGTGCCAACGACCCAGCGGGTAAAAGGGATCAGCGCCACCATCAGGATCAGAAACGGGATGGAGCGAAACAGATTCACCACCCAGCCCAACAACCGGTTCAACAAGGGATTGGGGAACAGATCGCCACGTCCGGTCACCACAAGGATCACCGCCATCGGCAATCCCAGCGCCAGCGCAAACAGCGACGACACGCCAACCATCAACAGCGTGTCCAACAATCCGGTCCACAAACGTTCAAAGCCCAGTGACATATCCTGCAATCTCCAGTTGGTCGGCGATGCCGTTTAATGCCTGCTGTGTCGCCGCGCGGTCATGGCTGGTATCCAGCAACAACAACAGCTGGCCGGTCGCTTTGTTTTCCACCCATTCAATCGCGCTGAACAGCAACGTAACCTCACCTGCGAGCCGACGGCTGAGTGCACCAAGATCCGGCGAAGCCCCCTGACCGGTGTAGCGCAACCGAACCAGCAGGCGCGACTGCGTATTCTGGCGTTGCGACGTCAGCAACGGCACAAGATATTCCGGTAATGCCTGATGTTGTGGGTTAAGGAGCTGTCGGGTCGTCTCCTGTTGCGGGTCGCTATACACACGCCACACCGGGCCACGTTCGATGATTTCGCCTTGATCAATCACCGCCACCTGATGACATAAGTCATGCACGACATCCATCTCATGGGTGATCAACACAATGGTGATATGGCGCTGCTGATTGATCTTCTTCAGCAGCGCGAGAATGGCGCGGGTGGTTTCCGGGTCAAGTGCCGATGTAGCCTCATCACACAACAACAATTCCGGGTCATGTACCAGCGCGCGTGCGATACCGACCCGTTGCTTTTGGCCGCCAGAGAGCTGAGCAGGCCAGGCGTGCTGACGCTGCTCCAGCCCCACCAGCGCCAGCAGTTCATCGACTTTGCGCTGACGCTCGGCGGCAGGCACCCCGGCGACTTTCATTGGCAGCTCAATGTTTTCCCGCACCGTCTTCGCCGACAGCAGATTGAAGTGCTGAAAAATCATGCCGGTGCGGCGTCGCCACTGCACCAGCTCCCGGTCACGCAAAGTACCGATGTCGATGCCATCTATCACCACCTGCCCGGCACTCGGTGCTTCAAGCCGATTGAGGCAGCGGATCAAGGTCGATTTACCGGCACCGCTACGTCCGATAATGCCGAAAATCTCGCCGCGTTTAACCTGCAAGTTAATGTTTTTTAACGCGTCCTGCGTCTGTCCGGCATAGCGTTTGCTCAGGCCCAGTATCTGTACATGCGCCTTACCCGATCCTTCGTGCGCAGGCTCCAGCACAGCATCCTGCTCACCGGGTAACGTCAGGCTCACCATGATTACTGGCTCCAGCCCGGCTGATACAGTTTGCCGTAAAAGCTATCCAGTTTGGCGCGCACCACTGGCGAATGCTGATAGATATCCACAAACTTCGCCAGACGCGGGTCGTCCTGATGACCGTCACGAATCACAAACTGGATCACATATTCCGGGTGTTCCAGCCCGTCAAACAGCAGCGCTTTTTCCGGATCAATGGTTTTTGCCAGACGCAGATAATGCGGGTAGCCCTGCGCCAAATCGACCTCGTCCAGTGAACGCGACAGTTGTACCGCTTCCACCTCAATAATCTTCAAATCTTTCGGGTTGCTGGCAATATCATCGACGGTGGCTTTCAGCCCCACGCCAGGCTTCAGGGTGATCAACCCGGCCTTCTGCAACAGCAGCAGACCACGCGCGCCGTTAATCGGGTCATTGGCAATCGCCACCGTACCGCCCTGGGGAATCTGGTCCAGCGAGGTATGTTTTTTCGAGTACAGGCCGATGTTATTAATAATGGCTGGCGCATAAGGCACCAGGTGGAAACCGCCCTCTTTATTGGCGTTCTCAAGGAAAGGTTTGTGCTGGAACAGGTTAACGTCGATGTCACCATTTTCCACGCTGACATTAGGCGCGGTCCAGTCGGTAAACTCCACCAGTTGGACCTCCAGTCCCTGTTTTTTCGCCTCTGCCACGGCAGTTTCGAGCGGTGGCGCAAAGGCGGCGGTGGTGCCGACTTTCAGCGGCCCGCTGTAATTGGCGGCATGCGCCAGTGCGCTTACGGCCAGCAACGCGGCTGCCAGTTTTAATGAAATTTTCATGATAATTCCCTGAGGTAAATGGATTAACGACGGTTGGCGGCAGGTCGCCACTGCGCCGCCGGATGGCGGTCAGGCAGACGATCCTGTTGCTGAAAAATCTTTTTACGCAGTGAGCCGGGCTGGTAGGCGGTCTTAAAGCGTCCACGTTGTTGCAGTTCCGGCACGACCAAATCGATAAAGTCACGGTAACTTTGCGGGTTGAGAATGCGCGTCAGGTTAAATCCATCAATATCGCCCTCGTCGATCCAGTGGATCAGTTGATCCGCCACCTGCGACGGGTTCCCCACAATCAGGGGGTAGCGACTACCCATCGCGTGCTGTTCCAACAAGCGCCGCCGCGTCCAACCGCTATAGGCTTTGCTTACCGATTCAATCGCCCGCGTGTCATCGCTGGTAATGGGTTCATCGAGTCCGAAAGCCGCCAAATCCAGCCCAATTGAGCTGGAGAAATGAGCGATGCCCGCTTCCGGGCTGGCGTATTCGAGGTAGCTGCGATGCTTCTCCTGCGCCTCGCGTTCGCTGGGAGCAACAATCACGCTGACACCCATAAAGATGCGCAAATCGTCGGCGCGCCGCCCGGCATCGACTGCGGCCTGGCGCAGACGCTGAGTCTGCTGGCGCATCAGTGCCGGGGAGCTGGCGTTGACAAAGCTGCATTCGGCATGACGCGCCGCAAATTGGATACCGCGTGGCGAGCTACCCGCCTGAAACAGCAGTGGCGTGCGTTGCGGTGACGGGCTGCTGAGGTGATAACCCTGCACCTGGTAAAATTCGCCCTGATGATTGATGTGATGAATTTTCTGCGCATCGGCATATAAGCGCCGCTGGCGGTCCACCACCAGCGCGTCATCCTGCCAACTGCCCTCCCACAATTGATAACTGACATCCAGAAACTCATCAGCCTGATCGTAACGACGATCGTGTGCCAGCAGTTCGCGCTGCCCCACGGCACGCGCCGCGCTGTCGAGGTAGCCGGTCACGATATTCCAGCCGATACGTCCCTCAGTCAGATGGTCGAGAGTGGACAGACGACGCGCAAAGGGATACGGCGCTTCGTAGCTCAGATTCGCGGTGACGCCGAAGCCCAGATGCTGCGTGACGCCCGCCATCGCCGAAACCAGCATCAGCGGATCGTTGACCGGAAGCTGAATCGACTCACTGGCTGTCAGGTTGATACCCTGCTGATAGACGTCATACACGCCCAGAATATCGGCGATAAACAGGCCATCGAACAGGCCGCGCTCCAGCAGTTGCGCCAGCTCGGTCCAGTAGGCCAGTGAGTTGAAATCCACCGATTTGTCCTGCGGATGCGTCCACATGCCGTGATGGATATGACCGACGCAATTCATATTGAAGGCGTTAAGCAGGATATGCTGCTGACTCATAGCGTCCCCCGGCGCGGCGGTAACACGCCGTTCAACAGGTAGTTACCAATCGCCGGGTATTTCCAGCGCACCGGATCGTGCAAGGTATGGGTGCGTGCATTGCGCCAGTGGCGGTCGAAGTTATGTTCGCGCAGGCTGGCGCGCGATCCACCCAACTCAAACAACAGGTTGCCCGCCTCCAGCGAGACTTCGGTGGTCCAGGCACGCGCTTGCGCCACGGTGACTGAGGCCGCCGCCACGTTTTCTGCCGTGGCGTGTTGCTGGGCCCGATCCACCGCATCACCCGCCAGCGCCAGCAGGGCATCTCCGGCGGATAACCGTGCGGCCAGACGACCGGTACGATCCAGCGTCAAGGGATCGTCGCTGGCGCGCTCAACCCCGCTGTCCGGCCACGGACGGGCGCGGTTACGCAGAAAATCGAGCATGTCATTGAAGGCCGCACGGGCGATACCCTGATCGATTGCCGCATGCAGAATCTGTGCAAAAGGACCAACGGCAGTGGGCCGTTCAAACGCGGTCTGAAATGGCACCACATCTTCATCGCTAACGATGACATCGACAAACTGCACGCTGCCGCTGCCGGTGGTGCGCTGACCAAAGCCGCTCCAGTCATCAATCACGCTGACACCCGCCTGATGGCGCGGGACAAAGACCAGCTGTTCTTTGTCGTCATCACCGCGCGCGGCGGTGGGGATGCGGTCAGCAAACAACGCGCCGGTAGCGTAAAACTTGCTACCGGTAAGCCGTCCCGCTGTCACACGGGTGCTGCGCTGGTGCGCCGATGGCGAGTTGAACTCTGCCAGCGCATTGCCCAGATGTACCCCGGCCAGCACTTCGTCATACAGCCGCTGCTGCTGCGCCGGGCTGCCGTTAACCCGTAATACTTCCAGCGCGTAGAAATGGTTTTGTGGCACCTGACCGATAGCAGCATCCGCTTCACTGAGGATGGCCACAATCGCCGCCAACTGTGCCGAGGGGATGGCTATCCCACCGAATGCCCGAGGCACGGTAATCGCCCCCAGACCCGAGGCGAAAAACTGTGCCAGCTCATGATGCGGCAGTTGACGTTCGCGATCGCGCAGCGCGGCATCACGTCGGAATTGCTCCGCCAGCTGCTGTGCCACCGCCAGCGCCTGCTGCGCATCGTTAATCCGCGTGGCGGGCAGTTTAGGCTGAACCTGCGTCATGTTCGCTCCTTAAATCCAGGCATGGCGCGCGGGCAGCGCATCATTGAGGTAGTAATTGCCGATGGCATGGGTTTTCCAGCGCACCGGATCGTGCAGGGTATGGGTGCGCGCATTACGCCAGTGACGATCCAGACCATGCCGCAGCAAGGTGGCGCGACTGCCTCCCCATTCGAGCAGCTTCTCGCTGGCACGCAGCGCCACCTCCGTGGTCAGCACCTTGGCTTCCGCCACCGCAATCGACGCCCGTGCACCGTTTTCCGCGTTCAGTGACGGTTGATCGATAGCGTCCAGCACGCGCGCCGCGTGCGCCAGCAGCGCATTGGCCGCCGTCAGTTCGGTGCTGATACGACCAATATCGGCCAGAATGTAGGGGTCATCCGCATTACGGCTGACGCCCGCATCCACCCACGGACGCGAGCTACTGCGCACAAACTCCAGCGCATCATCCAGCGCCCCCTGGGCGATACCGGCATCAATTGCGGCCTGAATCAACTGCGACACCGCGCCGCGCAACGTGGGTTTGTCTGACGCGGGCAGCGGGATGACCCATTGCACATCCACTGCCACTTGCTGCAAACGTACGGTGCCGCTGGCGGTGGTGCGCTGACCGATACCGGACCAGTCATCAACAATCTCCACCCCCGCCGCCGGCAGTGGGATAAACGCCATCACCGGCTGCTGTTGATCCTGAAGCGCCGTGGTCACCAGAATGTCGGCGAACAACGCACCGGTTGAGTAGAATTTTTCGCCGGTGAGGCGCAGCCCCTGTGACGTTGTCACCAGTTGCGCCTGCACATCACGGGTATGCCGGGTATTTTTCTCCGGGCCACCGTTACCCAGGCGTTGCCCGTTGACCACCGCGCGCAATAATTGCTGCTGCTGGTGCGACGTTCCTTCGCCAAGGATGAACTGAATCAAACCAAAATGATTTTGCGGAATTTGTCCCAGTGAAGGATCGCTGGCAGAAATAAGGCGAAAAACTTCAGCCACCGTCTGGAATGACAATCCTCCCCCACCAAACTGGCGCGGCACGCTAATACTGCCCAGGCCCAGTTGCGTAAATTGATTAAGGAGTTCACGCGGATAAATACGTTGCTGATCGCGCTCGACTGCCCCGACTTTGGCCTGCTCCGCCAGATGGCGGGCAGCATTGATCGCGTCAGCATCATGGGTTAACACCGCCGCAGCAGGGTTATCTTTGCTTAAGGTTTGCGTCATGGTTTATTTCACAACAGAAATAACGGATTGGCAGGGATAATAATCAGGCGGTCTGAAGCAAGTAAATAGTGAGGTTATGCTATATCTGCACAAGGTTTTTTGTTATTCAGATAAATAGATACGGATAAAGAAAGCACGCTGAAAGCAGGTATTTCAGCGTGCTCATTTTCCTAAGAAGAAATATCGCAATCCAATGTTATTTTATTAATAAGGACCAGGGGAAATCGCGCAATCATTATTTTTACTCCTCGGGGCAGATTAATCAGTAAGCCAGCGTTTGTTGCAAAATCTCACCAAAGGCAACGCAGATTTGCCCCTGCTCACGGTGTTCTGCGGGTCGACTCAGCAGCACAAATTCCGCTTCAGGCAGGCTCGGTAACACAGGTTGTTGCAGCACCACTACGCCTTCGCGCGGCATTGCCGAACGATTCAGACACGCGACACCCAGCCCCGCCGCCACCGCATCCTGTAATCCACGCACGCCCGAGGAGATGTGACGGATAAACCAGGCCTGATGCTCGCGACTTAACGCCTGACAGGCTGCACGGTGCAGCATGCACCCTTCCGGCAGCAACACCAGCGGCAGCGGTTGCGCCAACGACAATCCGGCGGCCCCCACCCATAGCAGCGGTTCACGAAAAAGTCGCTTTTCCTGTCTGGCGTCCCCTGCCCGGCTAAAGCCAGGCACCCGCATCACCACCGCCAGATCGAGCTCGCCACGCTGCCATGCAGCATCGATTTCGGCACTTTTGCCCATCGTAGTGCGCAAGCGAAGTTGAGGATAGTCACGCGCATAACGTGCCAGTAGCGCGACGATAGCATCTGGTCGGCAATAATCGGTGATCCCCAGACGAATCTCCCCGCTGAGTGTTACTCCCTGCAAATCGCGCCACGCCAAATCTGCCAGCGCCAGCAGATGGCGGGCATGATGCAACAGTTTCTCTCCGGCTGCGGTTGGCGTCACGCCGCTTTTACTGCGCACCAGCAAAGTTTGATTGGCCCGTTGCTCCAGTTTACGCAACTGCTCGCTCAGTGCTGATTGTGACAGACAACGCTGCGGTGCAGCGGCTGTCAGACTACCGGCGTCTACCGCAGCCACAAAGCTGCGCAACTGTTCCATATCGAAGGTGTTCATCTTATCCAACGGTTTTATTAATGGATGATAATCAATCTTCCTGCTTTTATGGTGGAAAGGAAAGCGGAATACTCCCTCTCAGTTCACATGACGAGGAAGAAAACATGCCGCATATCGTTTTACAGTTATCAGGCGAGCACAACGCCCCGCTGATGCATCAAGCCGTCCAGGTCATTCAGGATCTGACCGCAACCGTTCTGGGAAAAGATCGCCCGGTAATGGCCACCTCCGTACAGTTCATTGCAGATGACCAGTGGTTTATCGGTGGTGAAACGCTGAAAACCCTGGCACGCAGCGCTTTTCATCTGGATATCAGCATCACCGATGAAACTAACACCAAGGCAGAGAAAGCGCGTTTTGTACGTGAGCTGTATCAGGCACTGGCGGTGCTACGTCCGGATCTGCATGAGGTCAGCTATATCCACCTGATCGACGCCCGCGCGGCCGCCTATGGCTACGGTGGACGGACTCAGGAGTGGCGACACCAGCAGGCCGGGGTGGCTTAATTTGCCTTGTCACTCCCGACACAACGATTGTCCGGCTTAACAAAGCCCGTCCATCACGTCTGCTTTAGGTTGTTCTTTAACACTTTCTCTGTGAGGTAAGCGCACGATGAACAACCTGCATTACAAAAGTTTGCTGGAAATTGGCCGCCTGATTCAGTCGCGTGACATCACCTCGGTAGAGGTCACCAACGCCCTGCTGGCGCGAATTGATACGCTGGATAAGCAACTGCATAGCTATTTTTATGTGATGCGCGACAGCGCGCTGCAACAGGCGGCCCAAGCCGACCAGGAGATCGCCAGTGGGATCCTTCGTGGCCCGCTGCATGGGGTGCCGATTGCGCTGAAAGACCTGATCTGGACCAAAGACGCCCCCACCACTCACGGCATGATCATTCATAAGGATCACTATCCGGCGGAGGATTCGACGGTGGTGGAGCGCTTCCGCGCGGCAGGGGCGGTCATTCTCGGCAAACTGGCGCAAACCGAAAGCGCCTTCGCCGATCACCACCCAGAGATTACCCGCCCGACCAACCCGTGGGGTAGCGCGCTGTGGACCGGCGTCTCCTCCAGCGGCTCCGGCGTCGCCACGGCGGCGGGCCTGTGTTTCGGGGCCATCGGTACCGATACCGGCGGCTCGATCCGTTTTCCGTCTAACGCTAATGGTTTGACGGGCATCAAACCCACCTGGAGCCGCGTCACCCGTCACGGTGCCTGTGAACTGGCAGCTTCGCTCGATCATATTGGCCCGATGGCGCGTTCCGCCGCCGATGCTGCCGCCATGTTGCAGGCCATTGCCGGGCGCGACGAGAAAGATCCCACCTCCAGCAGCGAGCCAGTGCCGGACTATCTGGCACTGATGACGCGCGGCGTCAGCCACCTGCGCATCGGCCTCGATAAAAGCTGGGCGTTGGACAAAGTGGATGATGAGACTCGCGCCGCATTGCAAGCGACGATTGCGACCCTGAGCGAGTTGGGTGCCACCTTTGTGGATATCACCATGCCGGAGACCGAAAAAGCCGCCGAGGAGTGGAGCGCGTTGTGTGCCGTCGAAACCGCACTGGCGCACGAAGCAACCTACCCGGCTCAAAAAGATCAATACGGTCCGGGGCTGGCGGGTTTACTCGATCTCGGCCATCGCGTCACGGCGCTGGAGTATCAACGCCTGCTGCTCAGTCGGGCGGCGCTGCGTGGTGACATCTCCGCCCTGTTCAGCAAAGTCGATTTGCTGCTGGCCCCGGCCACCGCTTTTGCCGGTTTAACCTGGGACACCATGACCCGTTTTGGTACTGATCAGGCACTGTTTAACGGCGTGCTGCGCTATACCAGTGCATTCGATGCCAGCGGCCATCCCACTATCACTCTGCCCTGTGGCATGACCGCTGCTGGTGCGCCGATTGGCTTCCAACTGGTGGCGGCGCACTTTGCCGAAGCCACCATGATTCAGGGTGCCTGGGCCTACCAGCACGTTACCGACTGGCATAAACAACACCCGACGCTGTAACCTCCTCACTGGCCGCTGCGGCGGCCTTTTGTCGCTTTCATGGCCCAATAATTGCTTTATTTTTTCCACTTCCGCCCTTTTCGCCATGTTTAGGGGACGTTGTCATGAAAGAAAATTTCACCACCGATAACCTGGAAAATCGTCATCGCTTTGATGCCTGGCGTGACGCGGTCTGCTCGCGTTTGATCAAAGCCGAGGCACGCCAAACCCACGCCGGAGAGTTCTCTGGCAGTTTCGGCTATTCGATGCTGGGGCATGTGGATATCGCCAATCATATCTCGCGTACCGCGCTGGTGTGGCAACGCACGGCTGAGTGCATTCGCCGCCATCCCAATCATGATTTCTATCTGGGCTATATTTGCGCCGGTTCCGGCACCTTAAGCCAGAATGACAACCATTCCCGCGTCCATGCCGGTGATGTGGTGATTTATGATGCCGCCACCCCATTTGATTTTGCCATGGAGAATGTCGCCATCAATATCGTCCATCTGCCGCGTCAGATGATTGAGAAAGAGGCACCGGCTATCGCCCGGCTGGCAGGAAAAACGCTGGACCTTAGCCGTCCGGGTATGACTTCGCTGAAACACATGCTGACCGAGGCGTTTACCTTTAATGCCGAACGCGAAAATGCGTTTCTGACGGAGCAGTTTGCCAACACGCTGCTGAATATGATTTCGGTCAGCCTGAATTTGCAGAAAAGCGATGCCGCGCTGAAGCCAGACCTGTTTTCGCGCGTGGTGAGTTATCTGCGGCAAAACCTGCATCAGCATGAATTGTCAGTGGCGCAAATTGCCAACGCACATCATGTCTCCCCGCGTACCGTCAGCCGGGTGTTTGCCGCTCATGGCACCACGCCGATGAATTTTGTCTGGCAGGAGCGCCTGCTGGCGAGCCACAAAGTGCTGGCCGAAGGTAAAGCGCGCAATATCACCCAGGTAGCGATGGATCACGGGTTTAGCGATATGTCGCATTTCAGCCTCGCGTTCCGCAAGGCCTTTGGTTACACCCCCAGCAGCCTGATCCGCCAGCCGCAAAACTGATTATTTTTGCAGGCTGTTGATCACCCGTTCAGCGGTATATTCCATGCTGCTGCGGGTGTTCATCGCTTCACTGCGCATAAAGCGGTACGCCCCGGATTCATCCAGTCCATATTCGCGCATCAGCATGCCCTTGGCCTGCGCCAGACGCTCGCTTTTAACTTTAACCCGCTGCCGGGCGTGCTGGCGTGTCGCCTGGAGGGTGCCGATGACCTGCACAATCAATGCAAAGGGATTCAAGGTGCGTTCGGCGATGGCAGTCGGTTGCAGTTCAATTAACAGGGGAAACAGGCGCGCATTTTGACAATCGGCCAGCGCGATCACCGGAATATTGGCCTGACGCCAGGCGCGTAATAACGGTAGCAGGGTCTGCTGATAGTGAGGTTCAACCGCCACAATGACCAGATGGACGTCAGTGGGAGCCTGTGTCGGTAATGGCCAGCTGTGCTGCGCCTGACAGCCGAGCTGCGTCAACGACGCACAGAAGGCGCGCACGCTCTGCGCATCGGGATGGAAGAGATGCAGCCGGACGCCCGACAGTCTGGCCAGTAAGGATTGCTCAGTCATGCTTCACCCTGGGTTAATGGAGTGTGAAGCTTTACACTAAGCAAGTGTGGAAGCGCCTGCTGTGTTGTGGCGGTCGGGAAGTGTGTCAGTTGAGACAACAGCACGATCCGTAGCGGCGCGATTTATCGCGCACGACATTGCGCGATAAATCGCGCCGCTACGTTAAAGGACGACCATCAGGCATGAAAACCCAAAAACTGTTCGGCAATGCTGGCACTGGAGGTGGTTAGCGGATCGATATGTTGAATAATTTCCCCCTTTTCAATCACATGGATCTGGTCCGACAGCGCATAGAGAAACTCAATATCCTGTTCCACCAGGATGATGGAGATATCCATCTCATGCCTGAGTCGTTGCAACGTCTCAATAATCTCCTCACAGATATTCGGCTGGATCCCCTCAGTGGGTTCATCCAGCAGCACCAGTTGCGGCTGACCACATAAACAGCGGGCCAGCGCCAGCAATTGCTGTTCACCACCGGACAAAGATCCCCCCGGCTGCGCCAGCAGGCGTTTCAGACGCGGGAAGATCTCCAGCATCTGTTCGATAATCTGCCCGGCCCGGGAAAAGTGCTTCACGCAGCCCATGCGCAGATTTTCCTCTACCGTCAGCAACGGGAAGATTTGCCGCCCCTGTGGCACAAAACCGATGCCTGCCGCTGCCCGCTGATGTGCCTGATACGCGGTGATATCGATGCCGTTAAGCGCAATGCGGCCCTGCCAGGCGGGCAGTTCACCCATAATGGTACGCAGCAGTGTGGTTTTACCCATGCCGTTACGTCCCAGCACGCCGGTAAAGGATTTTGCCCCGACAAAGAGTTCGGACAGATGTAACACTGGAATTTTGTTATACCCAGAAACCATCTCTTTGATTTCAAGCATGTTTAATCTCCACGTTGCCGAGATAGGCCTCTTTGACCAGTGGGTTGCTGGTCACGTCGCGAAAGCTGCCCTCCGCCAGTACCGCCCCCTGATTAAACACCGTCACCTGCTGCGCAATCATGCTGATGAACTCCATATCGTGTTCCACCACCACCACGGTGCTTTGCTGGTTGATAGCTTTGATCAGTTCAGCGGTTTTGCGGACTTCGTGATGTGTCATCCCGGCGGCAGGCTCATCCAGCAGCACCAGTTGTGGGCGCGAAATCAGGATCATGCCCAGCTCCACCCACTGCCGCTGACCGTGCGCCAGCTCGGACAAAGTGGCGTCAGCAAGATGCAGCAGGCCAATATCCTGCAACACCTGTGCAATGGCAGCGGGCACGGCGGATTTCGCCATTTTATTCGCTGCCGCCTGCCACAGATTTTCGCGCACGCTTAAGCCTTCAAACACGCTGGGAACCTGAGTCTTGATACCGATACCAAGACGGGCAATCTCCCACGGCCGCAACCCGGAAATCACCCGGTCACGATAGCGGCATTCGCCACGACTGGGCGTCACCTGACCACTCAACATCTTAAAGAAGGTACTTTTTCCCGCACCGTTCGGGCCGATCAGGCAGCGCAACTCGCCCTCGTGCAGGGTGAAATCGACCTCTTTCACCGCATGAACGCCGCCAAAGCTGACCCCCATTTTTTTGGTTTGTAACAGGACTGCCGCGCTCATTGTTTCACCTCGCTCACCTGTGGCGTGGCTGCCTGCACCGTCGGCTGACGTTTACGCCGCCACAAACGTTGCAGCGTTGGCAGGATACCGCCGGGGATTAACAACACGAAGACCGCCAGAATCACCCCCAACACCAGATTGACGTCCACCGTCTGCTGCGCGCCGAGGCGGGTGACCATCCATTGCAACAAAATGCAGCTGATCACCGGGCCAATCAGCGTGCCGCGCCCGCCAACGATCACCCAGATAATGATCTGCGCCGACTGGCTGATGCTGAACACGCCAGGGCTGACAAACGCGCCCCAGTTGACGTACAAACAACCCGCAAGTCCGGCAATCGCCGCGCCGATGGCGAAGGTCGCCAGCTTATGCGCCGGGACGTTATAGCCCAGCAAACCGGCACGCTGTTCATTTTCACGAATCGCGACCACGGTTTTGCCAAAACGGCTGAGTAAGGTGAATTTCAGCAGCACGTAGCACAGCGCCAGACACCCTGCCGTCACCATAAAGATCGCCTCTGGCGATAAGATCGCATCGGGCTGGAACGGCATATTCAGCGTTGGCACCGACGGAATACCGTTGAAGCCGCCCAACAGCGCCTGGCCGATATGGTATTCACTGCCCGCCGTCGAGTTGACCCAGTTAAACAGCACCAGGCTCACCGCCAGGGTGATGGCACCGAGATAGACATCGCTGACACCGCCGTAAAAGATCACATAACCGAGCAGCAGCGAGAACAAGGTCGGCAGCAGCACCGCCAACACCACCGCCCAGGTGGAATCACCCCAGTTGATGGCGCAGATGGCGTAGGTATAGGCTCCGAGGCCGAAAAACGCCGCCTGGCCAAAACACAAAATGCCGCCGTAACCCCAGATAAACGCCAGACTCAGCGACAGCAACCCCATCACCAGAAACACCGTGACCGACAGCAGCGTATACAACTCCAGCGTGCCGGAGAGCCACAACGCCCCCAGCATCACCACCAGCGCCACCACAATGATTTGTACGCGTTCGGAAAACAGTTTCATCACAGCGACCTCCTGAAAAAGCGTCCGGTGATGCCCTGCGGCAACAGTCGCAACAACACAATGGCGCTTAACAGCAACGCCACCGCGCCAAATACCGGCGTCCAGGCGTAGGTCGCCAGTTGCGAGATGGTGCCAAACAGGGTGGAAGAAGAGAGGGTTCCGGCGATGATCGCACTACCGCCGCCAATCACCGTAATAAATGCCTTGGCGATAAAACTGATGCCAATGGTCGGGATGACCCCGGTAATGGGGGCCAGCAATGCCCCGCCGAGGCCCGAAAGCGCCGCCCCCAGTCCGAACGTCAGGCTATAGATTTTGCCAGGATTGGTGCCGAGTGCCGCCGCCATGCGCGCATTCTGCATGGTGGCACGCGCGCACAACCCGAGGGTGGTGTAGCGCAACAGCAACCACAACGCCCCCACCAGACACAGCGCAAACAGGATGGTAAACAGCGAATAGCCGCTGGTACTGTAGCTGCCAACCGTGACGCTCGGCAGCGGCGAACTGATACCCAGCGTGGTGTTGCCAAACACCATAGTTGCCGCCCCGATCAGCGCCAGACTCAGTCCCCAGGTCGCCAGCATGGTGTCAATCATCCGGCCATAGAGATGGCGGATAATCACGCGTTCAATCACGATGCCAAACACCCCCACCACCAGCGGAGCAATCACCAGCATGGCGATCCAGATGGGGACACCGAGATGGTTGGTGGCGAGAATCGCGCTGTAGCCGCCGAGCATCATAAATTCGCCATGCGCCATATTGACGATCTTCATCATGCCAAACACCACCGCCAGGCCGAGGCTCATGATAATCAGCACCGCGATGGCATTGAGCACCTCAATGCCATAGATAATCAACAGATCCATAGTGGCTCCTGTTACAGCTCGATTTGATACTGTTTGGTGTCGCGTGGATTTTTCTTCAGATCGCACACCATCGCGGTATCACTCGGTGCCTGATCGGTGAAGGTTTCCAGAATCTTCATCTGATGGTTTTCCACTTCGGCGATATGCACATCCAGCGTGCAGTGATGGGTGGCAGGATCGACCGTGACTTTGCCGCTCGGCGACGCCACGGTGATGCCGGATTCCAGCGCTTCAATCACCTTCATGCGGTCCACCGAACCGGCTTTGCGCACCCCTTCCGCCCAAATCAACATGCCCTGATAGGCACCCATCGCCAGATCGCTGATATACGGCGTGCTGGTGCCATATTTGGCGTGGAATTTCTGCACAAAGGCCTGGTTTTCTGGCGTCGGGATTTCCTGCATATAGTTTGCGGCCACCAGAATGCCGTTGCTTTCCTCCGGCGAGAGGATGATATGTTCGTTACCACCACCAAACACCGTCGAGGCAATCGGAATCTTGCCGCTCATGCCCGCCGCGTGCCACTGGCGATAGAAGGAGATATGCGCGCCGCCCACCAGCGCCGACCAGACGATATCGGGTTTTGCGCTCTGGATTTTCGAGATAGCGGCACCAAAATCGGTCACATCAAGTGGGAAGAACTCCACCGTTACCACTTCACCGCCGTTGTCATGTACCGACTTTTTCACCCACGCGGAGACGATTTGACCGTAGTTGTAATCCGCCGCCACGACGTAGATTTTCTTGCCCCACTTTTTCATGGCGTAAGGCACCAGCTTTTCCACGGTCTGCGCCGGCGTGGAGCCAGAGGAGAAGTAGTTGCGGTCACACACGCCGCCTTCGTACTGTGCCGGATAAAAGTAGAGTGAACGGAAACGGTCCAGCACCGGACGGATAACCTCACGCGAGGCGGAGGTAATGCCGCCCTGCACCACCGCAACCTTATCTTTCAACGCCGCCTGCTGCGCATACTGCGCGTAAAGCTGCATATTGGATTGCGCATCGTAGTTGATCATCTGAAGCGGGCGGCCCAGCAAGCCGCCTGCGGCATTGATATCATCCGCCGCCAGATTGATGGCGTTCGACATCGGTTTACCGTAAATATCCAGGCCACCCGACAGGTCAAGAATGGTCGCCACTTTAATCGCGTCTTTATTGTCTGCCGCAAAACTCATTTTCGGCGCAACGCCCGCAGCCAGACCTAATGCCGATAATGCAGATCCCTGAAGAAATGAACGACGACTAATAGCCATAGCACCCTCTTAAAGAAGTGATGAGTTAGAAAGAATGGATTTCCGGTGAGATCCGGACAGGGTGAAACCAGCAGCTGGCAGACAACGCTGTCTGCATAAAAAGAAGTGATTGCCACAACGCTGGGGCAATAAGATTTAGCAAGCAATAAGCGGGCCAGATTTAATTTTCCAGCCAGGCTCAGAATATTCGCGCTTTAACACAACCAGTCAGACCTGCGGTGCACTTTTTAGCAGCATTCAGCACCACAAGATTGCACTCATTCGTAGCGGCGCGATTTATCGCGCAATTCTTTCCAATACCCGCCCGCCGCAACATGGTTTAATAGCGCCACTCTTACCAACGCGGGATGCGTGTTTACTTATGTTGCAGTTTTCAAATGGTTTTCTGTTGAGTTTATCGTTGTGCCTCGACATCGGGCTGGCGAATATCGCCATGATCACCCTGGCGATGCAGCGCGGTTATTTCCACGGTTTCTGGCTGGGAATTGGCACCTGCATTGGTGATTTAATCTACGCGCTGCTGGCGTTGGCAGGGATGGCGGTGGTGCTGCAATTTGCCGCCGTGCGCTGGGTGTTATGGATTGGCGGCGGCGCGTTGTTGATCTGGTTTGCGGTGAAAATGCTGCTGGCCGCGTATCGTTCCGTCACCGCCATCAATATGTCAGAACAGCAGCCGCAACGTTCGCTGCTGCGTGAGTTCAGCCGTGGAGTCATGCTGGCGATGTCATCGCCCACCGCCATTTTGTGGTTTGCCAGCGTCGGCGGCGCGCTGATTTCACGCATGGGACATGGTAATGCCGGATCGACATCATGGTTCCTGAGCGGCTTCTTTATCGCCGGGGTGTTCTGGACATGCGTATTGTGTCTGGTAGGCAGCATGGGCGGGAAACTGCTGGGGCAGCGCCTGCTGAAATATTCTTATCTCGCCTCAGCGCTGATCTTTTGTTACTTCGCAGTTTACGTAATCGGTTCGGGCTATCGCGAATTTATTCTTAGCTGATGCGCATAATGATGCGGCGTGGTGCCCATCACTTTGCGGAAAGCATTGATAAAATGGCTTTGGTCATAAAAGCCGAGTTGCAGCGCGGCATCCTGTGCATGCACACCCCGCCGCAATAGCTCGCGCGCATGATGCAACCGCAGCTGCATATGATATTGCAGCGGCGGCATGCCGGTCAGTTGGGTGAAACGCCGGACCAGATGGTATTTGCTCAGCCCCACCTGCTGTGCCAGCGTTGCCAGTTGCGGTTTGCTGCTCAGGTTGGCACGCAGATACTCTTTTACCTGTACCATCAGCTGAGCATCCCCCTGATGGCGACTGGCGGAATCATCCAACAATTCGCCACACAACCACATCAGTTGTTGTTCCTGCAACCCTTCATCGTGCTGACGCGTTGCGTCAGCATAATCGCAGATGGCCGCGAACAGCGGCGAGTGATGGAACGCTCCTTCGCGTAGGGCGGGTGTCCCGGCCAGGACCGACTGAGGCAGATGCACGCTGATAAAACTGACCGGTTCCACGCTGAACTGTGACGCCTGAACAGAGGTCGGATTGTACACCGTCACTTGCCCGGCCTGCGCCTCGTATGACTTACCATCCAGCCAGATCGCCTCACGGCCACTCAGATTGGCGCAAACCACATATTCATCGTGCAAATGGCGTGGAAAAGCGCTGTCGCTGGCAGTGACACGCGAACACTCTATCCCGTTGCGGGCAAACCATTCAGAAGCAAATAACGGCACAAGAACCATCCGGTTGCGGATAACGCGTGGTATAACAGCATCAGTCGTCACCAAATGCAACCAGGGGATATAACTCATTGAGTATGTTTTGGGTTTCCTGCTCCGCCAAAAATGGAAATTTATAGTTCTTTATTGTTGATAAGAATGTTTGCGCATCGCGTTCCGTCTCTAACCCCTTCGTTATTAACGCTTTTTCCCACCGTTCTCTTTCATATTTGCTAAACAATGGAGAGAAGCTTTCGCAAGCATACATAAACATTTTCTTTATCGGCTCCACCAACCATTTTGCCAGATCCATGCTTGTCCCTAAATATTGCTGAGTTGACAGTTCAACGAATAGCTTTATTAATGCAATGACTGCAACTGATTGCTGTTGTTCTGTCGTATAAGATGAGTAAACAGGATGGTTGGAAAACTGCTTGCATACCTGATCAATCAATTTCTGGCAATTTTCCCGATAAGAAGAACCGCAAAAAGGTGATAACAGCTTTGGCAATAATTTTCTGTGGCGAAACAGGGTATCTTTTTTCACACTGCGGTGAAGCAGCAAAGAATGAATATGCTCGACAATATCATTCACATCGTTTACTTCCGTCGTTGACAATGTATCACGATAGCTGAAGAGTAAGCTAATCATTGGCCGGGGAGCGTATTCAGCATGACGCCACAGCGTATTGAGCAAAGGGTTTTTATGGCGAATATCAGCCACTGCCTCTGCGGATGTGATGACCTTCTCAATCTCTCCGGTTTGTTTATGATAGCGGATTAGCTGGGGGTGTTTCGGGGCAGCTTCTGCCTCAAGTAAACGACCAAAATCCTTTTCCGAAAGACAGACAATTTCGCTCTTTTCTTCGTTGATAAACAGATAAGGGCATTCAGATAAGTGCTGTTCTGCATACGCTATAAGTTCGGCAAACCGTGCACTTTTCATCATAGAGCCGAATAAGATCTCCTTGCTGGCAGCCAGCTGATTGATCACCACTTGAAGGCGCATAACTCTCTCAACGGGCAATGTCTCCAGCAACATGCTGAGATCATTCTTCTCAGCATCATCGGGGCGTAATAACTCATATTGGTAGTGCTGAAATAACAGATTTTCTCTGAAAAGTTGTATTGCCGTACAAGCTGAATAGAGAGGATCGCGCAGCTCTGCAATTAATGCACGCCGTATCGACTTATCCCGCAAGCAGGCCGTTAACGCCGGTGTAGATTGCTTGATATGCCTTACCATTTGATTGACAGCATCCACTACAATGCGGCTGTTTTTTTCTTTCATGCTCCTCATCATAAGGATAAAAAACGCCCCTTTCTCAGGGCACACCGAGCATCTTAAACTTTCAATCTTTTGGAACATATCAGGGTGCCAGGTGATATCATCCTCTTGATAGTTTTCACAAATTATCCCAGCACCATCAACAGGCCCTGTTATTTTCAATCCCAGCCATTTGCTTTGAGAAATGTTCACATTGGAGCTGAAGCAAACATAGGCGAGCTGTGGAATGTGTAATACAGCTTCAGAGAAATCAGTTGCGCTAATATCATATCGAACACTTGCATGCCCCAGAAATGCAACGTTATTCAATTTGGTGTTACAAAAAATCAATCCACGCAGATAATTATCATCTCCCGCGAGAAAATGAACATCATTAATCTCAGCCCCACGCAAATTCACATCACATAATGTAAACCCCATAAATTCCGAAGACTTACCATTTCCCAGGCCATATATTCTCAGATTTTCAAAATTGGCATTGGAAATGATAACATGATTCCAATGCAACGGCCTTCCATTGCACACAAGAGTACAGCATCTCAGATGCATACCCTTATGATTTAGAAGGCGGAAAGTTAAGTTCGTAAACAGATGGCCATTAAAATAAAATGCATCATCCTTTTGCAAAATGAAATATTGATTCTCAACAGAAGAAATGACCAAATTTACAAAATTTTTTTTGATATTATTATCAACACTTCCCATATATTCTTTGGAGAATACCTTAAAATCCTCTACTGACACTCGCTTATAATTGACATCAGAGGGAGGATTTAAAGAGTTCGGATTTATATCATAAACATTCCGAACGGTAACTCTGACGGGTGATGCCCCGTGATTATTATCTGATGAACATGTTGAATGTGAAGCTGCGGAAACAGACAGGTCCGACATCATAACTCTCCCTTTGCGAATTCAACCTTAGTGTTTATATCATCTGATTAAATACCGCCTGTGGGCCAGGGAAATTAATAACTCTAAGAAATAAATCAGGATACTTTCACAACTTTTTGATAGCAGAAAGAAATGCAGCGCGAAAAATCGCGCCGCGACATAAAGATTACAATCCGGCAATGCGTTTTAAATCTGCTTCCGCGCCAGGTGCCACCGCCAGCACCTGTGCCCCTTTCAATAACCGTTCACCCGTTGTGTCGAATGGGTGATACCAGCCGCCCGCTTCCTTCACCAGGCAATATCCGGCGAGGCAATCCCAGGCATGCATATAGGGTTCGTAGTAACCCACCACCCGGCCGGCCGCTACCCACGCCAGCATTAATGCCCCCGATCCAATGCGGATAAAGTTACCGCCGGCTGCCAGCAACGCGGCAAGGATTTCACCGACCTTTTCCGGGCTGACATAGCTGTTGGCACCAAAACCGGTGACATGGTTTTGTAGCGTACGGGACGGGTCAACCTGCAAACGCTTACCGTTAAGTGTTGCCCCGTGGCCCAGCGCGGCGACATAGCACTCCTGATAGGTCGGGGCAAAAATCACACCAATCACTGGCACACCCTCGTGCAGCACCGCCACCGAGACACACCAGTTCGGCATACCGTTGAGGAACGGGCTGGTGCCGTCAATCGGGTCCACCACCCAGGTATAGCCGGACGATCCCGCCTGCAAGCCATACTCCTCACCGAGAAAACCGTCATCGGGGAAGTTTTCGCGCATACGCTGTCCGATCATCTGTTCCACCTCACGGTCAGCGCGCGATACCACATCCTGTAAATCGTGCTTGGTTTCCACCACCAGGCTGTCACGCTGTTCAAACCAGCGTAGCGCTGCTGCACCACCCGCGCGCGCCACCTCTTCTGCCAGCGCCAGCCGCGTCAGCAGGGCGTTATGTTCCACGTTACTCATTGTCGCTCCTTGTTATCCGGCAATCAGGGCAAGTCCCTGGGGTTTAAAATCAATCGCGACCGGGGTCGCCAGCGGGTGCTGCTGTTCCATCTGCGCATCGACGATAAACAACGAACCTAATTCGGTCGCCACTTCGTATTCGATATGGTCGCCCAGCCAGGTGCTGTGCGTGACTTCTCCACGCAGCGCGCCACCGTTTTGCTGGCACAGCGTAATAAATTGCGGCCGTACCGAAAGCTGCGCGCTGCCGGTTTTGGCGGCAGTATGGCGCACGCGGTAGCGCTGACTGCCGAGACGCACCAGCGCCTCGCTGCCCTCCACCTGCTCTACTTCGCATGGCAAGATATTCGCCTCGCCCATAAAGTCGGCGATAAACACCGAATTGGGCGTCAGGTAGAGACTTTCCGGCGCGCCCTGCTGGGCAATATCCCCTTCTTTCATGACAATAATTTTATCGGATACCGCCAGCGCCTCTTCCTGATCATGAGTGACATACACCGCCGTAAAACCCAGGCGCTGCTGCAAATCTCGAATATCGGTCCGTACCCGACGGCGCAGGCGTTCATCGAGATTCGACAACGGTTCATCCAGCAGCAGGACCTGCGGTTCCAGTACCAATGCCCGTGCCACCGCAATACGCTGCTGCTGACCACCCGACAGCTCCGACGGCAGTCGCGCCCCCTGATGTTCCAGCCCGACCAGTTTCAACCCGTTACGCGCACGGTCCTGCGCCTCGCGCTTGTTGATGCCTGACGACAGCAGGCCATACATAATGTTGTCGAGCGCGGTCATATGCGGAAACAACGCATAAGATTGAAAAACCATCGCCACATCGCGTTCGTTGGCGGGCAGATGCGTGACATCTTTGCCGCCAATCAGAATCCGCCCGGAAGTGGGATGTTCCAACCCCGCCAGCAGGCGCAGGGTGGTGGTTTTACCGCAACCGGAAGGACCGAGCAGCGTCACCAGGGTGCCGGGTTCCACGGTTAGCGACAGATCCGGCAGCGCGGTAAATCCGGCAAAACGTTTCGAGACGTGTTCAAACACCACGGAACCTGTGTTCATACGACACCTTCCTGAGTTAATGAGGGAGCAGCAGGCGGCGTGGCCGCCTCCACCGGGCGCGCCACACGGCGCAGACGACGTTCACCCACCAGCCACTGAAATACGCCGATGACCAGCAACATCACCACGATCAATACCGTTGAATAGGCGATCGCCACACCGTATTCACCGTTCTCCACCAAGCCGACGATGTAGGAGGTCGCCATGTTGTACTGGGCAGAGACCAGGAAGATCACCGCGCTGATGGAGGTGATGGCACGTACGAAGGCATAGACCAGCGCCGCGCTGATCGCCGGTTTCAGCAACGGCAGCACCACTTTGCGCAACGTGCGGAAACTGTTGGCCCCCAACGTTAACGAGGCTTCATCGAGGCTTTTATCCAGTTGACTCATGGCCGCGATACCGCCGCGCACCCCAACCGGCATATTACGGAACACAAAGCAGGCAATCAGGATCATTGCGGTACCGGTGATCTCCAGCGGCGGCAGGTTGTAGGCCATGACGTAGCTGACGCCAATCACCGTGCCAGGAATGGCGAAACTGAGCATCAACAGAAACTCGAAGGTCTGCCGACCCGCAAACTTCTGCCGCACAATCAGCCAGGCGGTAAGCAGACCAACAATGGCGGTCAAGGGGGCGGCAATCAACGCGATTTCCAGCGTGGTCCAGAAGGAGTTCCACGCCACCCCGCTCCACAACAGATGGCCGTCCGTGAAGGTGAT
Source organism: Pantoea phytobeneficialis (assembly GCF_009728735.1). Lineage (NCBI taxonomy): Bacteria > Pseudomonadati > Pseudomonadota > Gammaproteobacteria > Enterobacterales > Erwiniaceae > Pantoea > Pantoea phytobeneficialis. The sequence goes on along the minus strand of NZ_CP024637.1, from coordinate 228,957 downwards.
GCGGAATGCGCGGATGTAATGTTCCAGCGTCAGCGTATCGTTCAGCCCCCACGACTGCACAAAGCCTCCCACCAGGATCATGCCGTAGATCACCAGCGTGAACAGGCCCCACGGCAGCACCATGCCGTAGACGCCATAGCGCAGCGCACGCGGTAGCTGACCGTGGTTGCCGCCATCGCCTTTACCGGTGACGGTGGCGAAATTTTTCCCGCCCAGCCACAGGCGTTGCAGGATAAATGCCGCCAACGTGAAGCACAGCAAAATCATGGCCAACACCGCGGCGCGGCTGGGATCGTTCTGCGCCCCGACCACCGAGAAGAAGATCTCTGTCGACAACACGCCGTGGCTACCGCCCAATACCATCGGATTGCCGAAGTCGGCCATGCTTTCGATAAAACTGATGAGAAACGCGTTTGCCAGGCCGGGCGCCATCAACGGGAGCGAAATATGGGTGAAGGTACGCCAGCGATCAGCACGTAGCGTCTGCGATGCCTCTTCCAGCGAGGGGCTGACGCCCTCCACCACCCCAATCAACACCAGAAAAGCGATCGGGGTGAACGACAGCACCTGGGCGATCCAGATGCCAGTAAGGCCGTACAGCCAGCGTCCCGGTTCGATGCCAAATAACGCCGCCAGATGTTCCGTGACCACGCCGGAGCGGCCAAACAACAAGATCAGCGCCAGACCAATAACAAACGGTGGCGTAATGATCGGCAGGATGGTCAGCATACGCAGCGCTTTTTTCATCGGCAATGGCGTGCGTGTCGCGGCCAGCGCAAAAGCCAGTCCGAGCAGCGTCGCACCGCTGGCGGTCATCAGCGCCAGCCACAGCGTGCGCCACGCGGTGCCACAGGTGCCGCCGGTCAGGCAGCCGAAACTCCAGATGGAGGGATCCTGGATATTGCTGATCAAACCATTGGGATTGAAGCTGCCGTCAACGTCCTGCACCGACACCACAAACATACTCAGCACCGGATAAAGCACAAACACGCTGACCAGCGCCGTCAGCAGCACCAGCGAAGCAACCACAAACGCGTCCCCCTTCAAGACCCCCCGCTCGGCCAGCGCGAAAGAGAACAGCAGCAGAAAGGTCGTCAGCATCAGCAACGCTCCGGCCCCCATCGCCGGTTGCCCCTGCTGTAGCGCACCAAACTGGTTTTCCAGCCACAGCCAACTCCAGCCGCTATAGCCAATGGCGTGCCCTTCAACAATCAGAAACAGGACGCCGAGCGCGCTAAACAACAGCAACAAACGGCTACGAATGCCACCGGGTGCCAATAAGCCACAGGCGGCGCACAGCAGATAAAGCGCCACTGTCACCGCCAGCCACGGATGCTGAAAAGCCACCATCTGCCAGAGCGCCGGGGCATTAGCCGCATCGCTCCACAGCGAGAGAATCCAGCCGCCGGAAAAGAAACCGCTTTCGAGGCTGTACCAGGGGAGCAGCGTCAGGGCTAGCGCACCGGCAAGCAACGCGCCGACTAAACGACGATTGTTCGCATTCATAAATCACCTCGACCTGAAAATTCAGGCTGAAGCGGACAGCAGGCCGGAGCCACCGCATCTCAGCATGGATGTTACTGCGCGCTGGCGCCGATCTCTTTGTCCCAGCGGCTGAGCAGTGCTTTGCGTTTGGCGGAGTCGCCGTAGGTTTTGAAGTCGTAATCGATCAGTTTGATATTTTCAAAACGTGGCGCGTATTCAGAGATTTCTGCGTTGCGATTGGACGGCAGCTGGAAGGATTTGGCTTCTTTCATATGCGATTGCGCCTCGGCGCTTAACGCCCAGTCGTACCAGACTTTGGCGTTCGCCAGATTGCGCGCGCCTTTAACAATCGACATCGAACCGATTTCGTAGCCGGTGCCCTCGCACGGCGCAACGGTTTTAATTGGGAAGCCATCCACCTGCATCGCCACCGCATCGTGCATAAACACAATGCCGACCGTGGTTTCACCACGCGCCGCCGCTTTAACCGGCGCAGAACCCGATTTGGTGTATTGCGAGATATTGGCGTTGAGTTTTTTCAGGTAGTCGAATGCCTGATCCTCACCCATGATTTGCACCAGCGTTGCCAGCGTGTTGTAGGCCGTGCCGGAGGAGTTTGGGTTGGCAATCTGGATCTCCCCTTTAAAGGCCGGGTTGAGCAAATCTTTCCAGCAGGCCGGAGCGGGCAATTTTTTATCCGCCAGCAATTTGGTGTTGTAACCCCAGCCAAGTGCGCCCGCATAAATACCCACAGTGCGATAACCGGAGTTTTCTGCCTGCTTCTGCGCCCAGGGCTGTTGCTGGTCGAGCAGCGGTGATTTGTAGACCTGCGTCAATCCCTCATCGGCGGCCTGCATATGGGGATCACCCGTTCCCGCCCACCAGATATCGGTGCGCGGATTACGTGCTTCACTGCGGATGCGGGCATAGGCTTCGCCCGCCGAGAGCCGCACCATATTGACCTGAACATCCGGGTGCGACTGGCTGAAGATGCGCGTCATGTGTTCACACACCACCACATCCGCAGAACAGATCATATTGAGATTACCCGCCGCAGCGGCGGTGAACGGCAGTGCAGTGCAACAGACGGATAGTGCGACGTACAGAGGGGTGTAGCGCATGATGTTCTCCTTGGTTTGCAGGGTGGTGCTTCACTGGCACCTTGTTATTTGCACATGTGTGCAAATTTGTAGAGAACATAAAATAACCTGTCAATCGCCTTGCTGAGCAATTGACAGGTCATGTCACAAAATTGAAACAATTATGACGTGAATCATTTTGCACACCTTTGCAAAATCGGGCAGACTGCTTTGCAACCAGTTAAGGGCGGGAGGTGAGCGATGCAAAATGAGAAAACAGTGATTAGCGCCCAGGATGTGGCGGATCGCGCCGGTGTCTCCCGCTCTGCGGTATCCCGCGCTTTTACGCCAGGCGCCAGCGTTTCAGCCACCACCCGCGCTCGGGTGATGAAAGCCGCTGAGGAGCTGGGTTATCACGTCAATCATCTGGCTCGCGGCCTGGTACGTAATCGCAGCGGTATTGTCTGCCTGGTCGTCTCAGAACTTGCCACGCCCTACCGCGCCAGTCTGGTGCGCTGGTTAACGCAGTTTTTGCAGGAAGCGGGCAAAGTGGCGATGCTGATCAACACCGATCGTTCCGACAACAGCGTCTCCGGCGCACTGCAACAGGCGATTAATTTCCGCGCCGATGCGTCAATCATCTTGTCCGGCATGCCCGACAGCGCCATTACCCGGCAATGCTACAAACACGGTCAGCGCATCATATTGATTAACCGGGATGAGGCAGTGCCCGGCTCCCTCTGCATCAATCTCGATTCGGCGGCCGCTGCTGCAACGGCGGTGATGGCATTTGCCCGCGCCGGGTGTCGCCGCCTGGCGTTTGCTAACTCACTGGCCGGGACACCCAGCCTGATGAAACGCGAGAGTGATTTTCTTACCGCAGCGCAGGCTGCCGGGTTACCGGTGATGGTTGAGCGCTTTGGTACCACTTCCTATGAAAGCGGTCAGATTCTGGCGCATCGCCTACTGACGCGCCCTCAGCGCCCGGACGCCATATTCTGTGTCACTGACCTGGTCGCCTGTGGATTGATGGACGAAGCCCGCCATCGTTTTGGCTTACGTGTACCACAGGATTTGTGCCTGATCGGCTTCGATAATATTGCGCAGGCGGGCTGGTCTTCGTACCACCTCACCACCTTTGCCCAGCCGGTGGAACAATTTGCCCGCGATGCGGTGGACTGGCTGATGCAGGCCGAACGGGAGGAGTCGCTGGAGGTACAACAGCACGACACCCGCCTGTATCAGCCGGATGTCGTGTGGCGTGGGTCGGTGCGCGGGGGGTAAACACTAAGTCAGGGAGATCTTCATGACTTGTTGTCTCGCGCGATAAATCGCGCCGCTACAAAGAGGTGCACGGTTTCGTAGCAGCGCGATTTATCGCGCATTTTTATCTTATTGCATCCATTGACACAAATTAGCCAACATCGCCATACAACGCTCAATCTGTTCAACCGCGATAAACTCATCCGGCTTGTGGCCCTGATCCATACTGCCTGGCCCACAGATCAGCGTGGCGATCCCTGCTTCATCAAACAATCCCCCTTCGGTGCCAAACGCCACCGTGGAGAATTCATCGCTGCCGCTCCACTGCGCCAGCCATTGTGCGAATTGCGACCGGGGATCGGTCAGCAACCCCGGATACTGGCTGATTGGCAGAAAACGGATTGCGCTTGCCAACGCCACCGCCTGCATCTGCGGTAACAATTCCTGCCGGGCAAACTGTTCAACCTCGGCAATCACCCCCTGCACATCGTCATCCGGCAGATAACGGATCTCAAAATCAAACTGACAATCCTGCGGCACAATATTTAACGCACTGCCCCCCTTAATCACCCCGGTTTGTAAGGTACTGAAAGGCGGATCAAAACGCGTGTCCTGGCGCTGTTTGAGCTGCTGCGCCGCTTCACCCAGACGATTAATCAGCTTTGCTGCATACTCGATGGCATTCACCCCGGATGGCGCATAGGCGGAGTGACAGGCGTGGCCCTGCACCTGACAACGCAACCCAATCTTGCCTTTGTGTCCATACACCGGGCGCATTTCCGTCGGTTCGCCGATGATACACATCAAGGGTTTCTCTGCCGAAGCGCGCAGGTAATCCACCATGCTGCGCACCCCAAGGCATCCGACCTCCTCGTCATAGGAGAAGGCCAGGTGCAACGGCATGCGCAAGGGTTGCGCCAGAAACCCATCCAGCGATGCCAGCACGCAGGCGAGGAATCCCTTCATATCGGCACTGCCGCGCCCGTAATAACGTTCGTGTTGTTCGGTCAGGGCAAAGGGTGGCACGGACCAGTTCTGCCCGTCGACCGGCACCACATCGGTATGACCGGAGAGCATCACCCCGCCCGCACCCGCCGGTCCGAGCCGTGCATACAGATTAGCTTTGCGCCCGCTGTCATCCATGATGCGCTGAGACGCGATACCGCGCCGGGCGAGAAAGTCCTCAATCCAGCTAATTAAGGCCAGGTTAGATTCGCGGCTGGTGGTATCAAACGCCAGCAACGCCGTCAGGATCTCGCGAACGGCATTACTCATCGCCGGGTACGCCGTAACTTGGGGCATCACGCGGATCGAGCGCGCGCGTCACATAGGCCTGCATCTGCGGCTCATAGGCCAGCCACAACGCATTCAGTTGCGCCAGCGGGTCCTGTTCCGCCCAGTCAACGCGCAGATCCACCAACGGCCAGGTGTAATCATCCACCACCTTCACCGCCGCTGAATGCACCGGCCCGGCTTCGCCCCCGGCGTTGATCCCGGCCTGCAATGCCGCAATCAGTCGGCTGGTGAGTTCGCCGGTCGCCGCTTCAAATGCGGTTATCATGGCGTTAATCACCGCCTTATCCGCCAGCATATTCCCCGCAGCCACGCAATTGTCACCCTGCGCCACGTTATAAATGCCAAGGGTTTTATCGCCGCTGAAAGCCGCGATCTTGCCGCTGGCGTCAATCACCGTCACCTGGCGATATTCGCTAAAGCGGTCTTCCGCCAGCGCACTTTTCAGCGCCTGTTCCGGTGCCTGGCCCGCTTCCAGATGCGCGAGGATCTGCTGCCCGAGCGCGGGCAGCGTGATGTTCTGACTGGAGACGGCACCAATGCCAGCCACCAGCCACGGGCAGCGTGCGCCCACAGCGATGCTGGACGAACTGATGGCGATACCCAACTGACCAGACTCGGTGCAACGGGCGGCAATCGATAAGGTCATTTTGCCTCCCAGTCGTCCGGGATCACCGCGATCACGTCAATTTCCATCAGCCACTGCGGCTGTGCCAGTGCCGAAACCACCAGCCCGGTGGAGATCGGGAACACTCCTTTCAACCATTTACCCACTTCCTGGTAAACCGGCTCACGATAACGCGGGTCGATGATGTAGGTGGTGGTTTTAACGATATGGCTGAGATCGCTGCCCGCCTCCTCCAGCAGTTGCTTGAGGTTTTTCATCGCCTGCTCGGTTTGCGCACGCGGATCGCCCAGCCCCACCAGGTTGCCTTCAAAATCGGTGCCGACCTGACCGCGCACGTAGACGGTGTTACCCGCGCGCACCGCCTGACACAGGTCGTTGTCCAGCGTCTGATTGGGATAGGTTTCTTTGGTGTTAAACATACGAATACGTTGATGAGTTGGCATAACGGTTCCTGTCGATATCAAAGCGAGTCTGAAGGTGCGCGGTATTGTTGATACTGGCGCTGAATAGCAATCTGGTCGGCGATAAATTTGGCATCGTGCCAGACGCCCCAGATAAAGGTGGATCCCCGGCGCGACAACCAGGGTAAGCCAAGGAAGTAGACGCCCGGCTCACTGGAAACGCCGCGCTGATGCTGCGGTTTACCCTGTTCGTTGAAGGCATTAACCTTCAGCCAGCTGTAATCGGTAACATAGCCCGTGGCCCAGATAATGCTGGTGATCCCGGCGTCAGTAAGATTCAGCGATAACTGAGGATGCGTGACGCAGGCGGGATCTGCGAGGAACTCACGCGCTGCCGGTTCTGGCGGTAAATCCAGGCCGTTACGGGCGATGTACGCATCAGCGGCGTCAAGCAGCGCCAGATAGTTTTCATCACCGCGTTGGATGTTCACAGCAAGATCGTTCTGGAAACGTACCGTCTCATCGTCAAAACTTTCGGTCAGACCAACCAGGTTAACACCCTGCGCCGCCAGACGGCGGAAATCCACGGTATGACCACCGCGCGCCCCGCTGACTGCGATGGTGACGTGCTCTTTACCCGGCTGGCTGGCTGCGGCGTCCCACAATCCCAACACCCCCAGCCACCAGCAGAAATCGCGGCCACGATAGGCACGCGGTGGACGATCGTGCGGCCCAACCGACAGCCACACCGGTTTTCCGGCACGTTGCAGTTCATCCGCGATCTGCACCCCGGACGATCCGGCACCAATGACCAACACCCCACCTTCCGGTAGTTGCTGCGGATTTTTGTAATCGGCTGAATGCAACTGCTGCACCCGGCTGAGCTGCGGCGCAATCGCCGGGATCACCGGGCGCTGGAACGGGCCGGTGGCAGCCACCACACGTTGTGCATTAATCACGCCTTCAGAAGTGGTCACGGTGAAACCGGCCTGCCCCTGATTACGTTCTACGCTCAGCACTTCAACACCAGTGCGAATCGGTGACTGATTCATAGCGGCATAGCTGACAAAATAATCGGCGACCTGTTCTTTCGCCACAAAACTGTCTGGCGAGCAACCGGGAAACTCCATGCCCGGAAAGCGGTCATGCCATGCCGGACCATTGGCAACCAGCGAATCCCAGCGGCGGCTGCGCCAGGATTCAGCAATACGATTTTTCTCCAGTACCAGATGCGGAATATCGAGGCGCGTCAGGTGCTCGCTCATGGCAACCCCGGCCTGACCCGCACCAATAATAAGCGTGTCTATCTCAGTTTTTAATGGCGTCATTTTGATGTCCTTCGTCCCGCATGGTGACGGGAATTAACTACTTAAGAAGGACCCAAGACTAGGGGAGCGGATGATGACGGTAAAATATTATAAAGTGAGTGTCTGAATAGAAAATATTTAACCAGTCGATAACAGGCAGGAAAAAACTTATCGGTGGATTATTTTGCAAATATTTTTAATCGCCTCAATGCACCATTGACAGGCACACATCACACCCTGTTGGTGCACGCCAATACCCTCTGGTAAATTATCTGATAACAATCATTAATTTATTTCGCTAAAATCGTTTTTATTCAGCCAGCCCCATTTGACGCTTTATGGTGCAATACATCGCCGGACAACGTTGCCTCTTTTTTTTATAGGGTTTGCCTCGGTTTTTCGTCATTTCTCTCAATAGCCTCCTGTTGCAACATCCAGTCAACCTTACTGTTACTTCGACCCGGATTTTCGGGTGGAGCCAAAACCTGCGGATAAAATTGTTGAGATAACGATGATGACAAACAATCCTAAAGATAATGCGAATGCAGCATCCATTGAGTTGAGCACCATTCAGCCCATTCCCCTAAATGAGCGTCACGGCAAACCACGGGATCTTTTTACTATCTGGTTTGGTTCCAACATCATGTTACTCACGGTGATCACCGGGGCGCTGGCGGTCAGCATTTTCCACCTGTCATTTATGTGGGCCACCCTCGCCGTATTGATTGGTAACCTTGCCGGTGGCTTGTTTATGGCACTGCATTCAGCACAAGGGCCACAACTCGGTGTGCCGCAAATGGTACAGACGCGTGGTCAGTTCGGTTCTTATGGTTCCGTGCTGGTTGTCGCGCTGGTGGTCATTATGTATATCGGCTTTCTCGCCTCTAACCTGGTACTGGGTGGCCAATCGCTGCATGCGATTTACGCCCCGGTTTCAACCAATACCGGGATTCTGGTTTCGGCCATTCTCAGCCTGATTGCCTGTGCCTTTGGTTACAACCTGATTCATGCCTATACCAAAATCATGTCCTGGGTATCGGGGATTGTACTGATCGCCGCCTTTGTCTGGATTGTTTTTGTGCATGGCCTGCCAGGCGATTTTCTCGCTCGCAATGGCTTTAACCTGAGTGGCTTCCTCGGTGCCATCTCAATTGCAGCTTTATGGCAATTGGCCTATGCCCCTTATGTGTCCGATTATTCGCGCTACATGCCGAAAGATATCAGCGAAAAAAGTGTTTTCTGGTGCAGTTATCTCGGTTGCGTGCTTGGTTCACTGTTTCCGATGATTCTCGGCATTCTGGTGTCGGTTTGTATTGTGGATGGCGATTTAATTGCCGGGATTGTGAATATGACCGGCGGGCTCTCCTCAACCGTCATTATTGTTTTTGCCATCGGTATCGCGGCGACCAATGCCATGAATCTTTATTGTGGCGTGCTCTGTACCCTGACGCTGGGGCAAACATTCCTGCCGAAATGGTCACCCCTTTCCGGTGCGCGTATTGTTGTCTCGATTATCACCATCCTTATCGAAGTGGCGATTGCCGTGTACGGTCAGGAAAACTTCCTGGTGAATTACACCAACTTCATTCTGATGCTGTTGTATGTATTAGTTCCCTGGACTGCCATCAACCTGGTGGATTATTACCTGGTTGCGCACGGTAATTATGATGTGGCGTCATTTTTCCGTCGTGACGGCGGTATTTATGGTTACTTCAATACCAAAGCCATTTTCTGTTATCTGCTGGGAATTGTGGTGGAGATTCCGTTTATGTCGACCGCCATTTATACCGGTCCGGCGGCGAATATGTTAGGCGGAGCCGACATCTCCTGGATTGTTGGTTTAGCCATCGTCTCGCCGGTTTATTATCTGCTGAGTCGTAGCCAGCCGGTTGCCCAAACCTCAATGGTTAAGTGAGACAACCATGAATAACACCAACGCATTCGACTACATCGTTATTGGCGGGGGATCGGCGGGTTCCGTGCTGGCCGCGCGTCTGTCTGAACAGGAAAATATCCAGGTTTGTCTGATTGAGGCTGGCAGTAGTGACGAGACACCCCGCATTCAGACACCCGCCGGGACCATCACGCTGTATAAAAGTCAGAAGTTTAGCTGGAATTATTACTCCACCCCGCAACCACGGCTGGGCAATCGACACATACATGTTCCGCGCGGCAAAGCGCTGGGCGGCTCCTCTTCAATGAACAGCATGATTTATATCCGTGGCTTACCTTCGGATTATGATCTCTGGGAGCAGGCAGGTTGCGAAGGCTGGGGATGGCAAGATGTCTTGCCCTGGTTCAAACGCTCGGAGAAAAATCTTCTGCAACAGGATGCGGCTTATCATGGCGTTGAGGGTGAGCTGTTGGTCGATAAACCGCGCGATCCTAATCCGGTATCTGCCCTGTTTGTCGCCGCAGGCGTCCGGGCTGGTCTGCCTGAAAACCACGATTTCAATGGTCCTGCGCTCTCCGGCGTGGGGATCTACAACGTGACGCAGAAGGAGGGTCAGCGCCTGTCGAGTTACCGCGCTTTTCTGCACCCTCATCTTGGCAGAAGCAACCTGACCGTCATGACCGATTGCCAGGTGGAAACCTTAATCATGGACGGGAAAACGGTGCAAGGGGTGCGGGTGATCGCAGCTGGAGAAACCCACGCGACCGCCCTGCGATGCCGTAAAGAAGTGATTCTGGCTGCCGGGTCGATTGGCTCGCCGCATATCCTGATGAAATCCGGGGTTGGTCCCCGCGCAGCACTGGCCGCGGCAGACGTTGCCGTGGTGCATGACCTGCCTGGCGTCGGACAAAACCTTCAGGATCACCTGGATGGACTGGTGACGGTGCGCAGCAAATCTGCGCTGACGCTGGGGTTCTCTCTGGCGGCCTGGAAACCGATTCTGACGGCACCCTTCAGGTATCTGTTCGCACGCAAAGGATGGTTGACCACCAACTATGTCGAAGCCGGTGGTTTTGCCTCAACCCCACTCGCGACCGGGGAGCCGGATATCCAGTTCCATTTCGTGCCAGGTTATCGCAGCCACCGTGGACGCCTGTTCGAATGGGGGCACGGTTATGCCATCCATACCTGCGTGTTGCGTCCCAAATCGATTGGCAGTCTGCGCCTCGGAGCAGGAAAACAACTGGAGATTGATTTCAATTTTCTTGCTGACCCGTATGACGCCAGGGTGCTGGTCGAAGGGATAAAAACGGCCAGAAAAATTTTGGCCCAGCCTGAATTCGCAGCACTTCGCGGTGAGGAGATGCTGCCGGGTAAACAGGTGCAGAGCGACGAACAGTTGCACCAATACGTGAAGGAGTATTGCGCCACGGTGTTCCATCCGGTCGGTACCTGCAAAATGGGGCGGGATGCGATGAGCGTGGTCGCCCCGGATACGCTGAAGGTGCATGGTATTGATAATCTGCGCGTTGCCGATGCCTCAATCATGCCGACCTTGATTAGCGGCAACACCAATGCCCCTTCCATTATGATCGGTGAACGTGCCGCAGAGATGATCCTGCGCGGTGGCACGCTCGCCAGTACAACGTCAAACAAGGAACGTGCGTATGCATAACCGACAATATTGGGAAACGCTGCTGCAACGGCAGGCTTTTTGTGACTACGCGCTTATTGATGGCAAACGCTATGTTGCGCGCAGCGCAAACACCTATGGCGTGATAAATCCCGCCACCGACACCGCCCTTGCCGAAGTGACAGCCTGTCAGACCGAGGACATCGACATTGCCGTGCAGTCGGCCCGTCAGGCCTTCAGCTCTGGCATCTGGTCAGAACGTCCTTTGCAGGAACGCAAGGCGGTGTTGCTGAAGTTATCCGCCTTGATACTGGAACATCGTGAAGAACTGGCCCTGCTGGAGAGCGCCAGCATGGGTAAACCGGTACTGGATGCCTACAACATCGATATTCCTGGCGCGGCGCATGTCATCGCCTGGTACGCTGAAAGCATCGATAAAATCTATGATGAGGTCGCCCCTACCCGACCGGGCACGCTGGCAACCATCACCCGTGAACCGATCGGGGTTGTCGCCGCAATTGTGCCGTGGAACTTCCCGCTGGATATCGCCGCGTGGAAAATTGGCCCGGCATTGGCGGCGGGTAACAGCGTGATTCTTAAGCCGTCCGAGAATGCCCCTTTTACCGCTATCCGCTTAGCTGAGCTGGCGCTGGAAGCGGGTCTGCCTGCGGGGGTGTTGAATGTGGTCACCGGTTTGGGCGTAGACGCTGGCGCGGCACTGGGAAAACATAGGGATGTCGATGTCATCACCTTTACCGGTTCAACCACGGTCGGGAAAGCGTTTATGTCCTACGCCGGGGAATCGAATCTGAAGCAGGTCTGGCTGGAGTGCGGGGGCAAGAGCGCCAATATCATCTTCGCCGATTGCAAAGATCTCGACTTAGCGGCGGAAAAAGCGGCTTTTGGCATCTGTTTTAATCAGGGCGAAGTCTGTTCTGCCAACTCCCGCTTATTGGTTGAACGTGCCATCTATCCCCAGTTTATGGCAAAGTTGCTCGATAAACTCTCTGACTGGCAACCGGATCACCCACTGAATCCAGACGCCAAAATGGGCGCAATGGTTTCAGCAGCACATAAAGAGAAAGTGCAGCGTTTTATTCAGGCCGCACTTGATGATGGTGGCATATTACGCGCTGGCGGAGCATCGCTCACTATTGAACAGGTGGCTAATTACATTCAGCCGACGGTGATTGAAGTGGCAGGAGAAAATATTTCGCTGTGGCGCGATGAAGTATTTGGCCCGGTTCTGGCGGTGAAGGTGTTTGATGACGAGTCAGAGGCTATCGCGTTGGCAAATAATCATATTTATGCCCTTGCTGCCTCGGTGTGGACCGATGATCTCAACCAGGCGCATCGGGTTGCCCGAAAACTGCATGCCGGCACCGTATCGATAAATACCGTTGATGCGCTGGATGTGACCGTTCCTTTTGGTGGCAATCGACAGTCAGGTTTTGGTCGCGATTTATCTTTGCATGCTTTTGATAAATTCACGCAACTAAAAACCACCTGGATCGAATTACGCTAATCTTCAGTGCTGTTTATACCCGATCAGCCTGTCGGGTATAAACACGTTATTAATGCGCATGGCTTACTGGAGTTAACTCCACACTCCGGCAATAGTCCATAAATAAACGCGTGGGTCGTGTCGGTTCATTATTTTGCAGATACGCCATAATCAGCGTTGAATCGGCCATTTCATCAATAATATCCAGTTGTACCAACCGTTCCCCGTCGTAAGTAATATCAGAACAGGGACGTGTTACCAGTACTGAAAAACCCAATCCTTGCCCCACCATGCAGCGTACCATTTCGATAGAAGGTGAACTGTAGGCGACTTCAGGATGATAGCCATTCTCTTTGAAAATATTAATGAAGTAATTTTTACTGGGGACGGCATCCAGCAAAATCATGGGTTCACGCGCCAGTTCCTGTAACGTTACCGCACTTTTCTGCGCCAGCGGATGTGCCGCAGGCAGCAACGCATAGGGCTTATGCGGGGCGTTAAGGGGTTCTTTTTTAATCACATTATCCAGATCCAGATCATACAGAAAGGCCATGTCAAAGCGACCGCGATGCAGACCATGCATCAACTCATGTTGTTCACCGTCATAGAGTTGAATATTGATCTCAGGGTAGAGTTTTTTGAAACCGGCGATCAATTTCGGCATGTATAACGGTGCGGCGGACTCAAAACAGCCAACGGCGATGGTTCCGCTCACTAATTCATTTTCTGCGCGCGAACTTTGTTCAAATTCATAGGATAACCGCAACAACTCCTTCGCCTTATCGTAAAAACGCCGGCCACTGGAAGTGAGGGAAACCCCCTGGGCATGGTGGCGAATAAATAGCTGTTGTTCAAAGGCATCTTCGAGATTTTTAATCGCAACCGAAATCGAAGGCTGGGCGATATGTAACTGCCGTGAGGCCTCGGCGATGCTTTCGGTTTCCACCACGGTGACAAAGTATTTGAGTTGCTTAAGCGTGAAATGCGTCATATCAAAACCATTTAAATAATATTTACTGATGCAGGTGTTGAATAGTTTTAAACTATCCAGGGTATATAAAGCAAACTCCATGCCATTAAAATGCGATCTGCGCAGCAATCATTGGTTAGCTTAACAACCTGGGGGGGCAGGAATAATTTGTTCAGTAACGAGCCCGGGGGGAAATTAATGCAGCCGACCGCACCATTATTTAGCATCCTGCGCCAGATTAAAGCGCTTAACGCTCCTGAATAGTGCAGGCCAGTTATGCTTTTCCGCTATTTCATCGGCTTCACTTCCCGCCAGCGACTAAATAGTTTTTTTCAATTTAAAGGCCACAAATTTAATAATTGCCTCATGCCTTAGCCTGCCGCCATAGTGTCTGACAATTTGATAACAGGCAGTCACCCTCCTCTAACTTTGGAATAACACTATGCGTTCAGAACGGTTCGAAAATGGAGACTTTATCTCTCTGGTCCACGCCATGACCCCGGCAGAGTTGGGCGATATTCTCAGTGGACACGGGATGTGGAAAACAGAAGCCAATGAACGACTGGGCATCCCACGCATGGTGATGACGGATGGTACCTACGGCGTGCGCTATTCGATCCAACAGATTGATCAGGACGAGAAAGGCGGCCAGGACTTCGCCGGTTTTCTCAACGTCGTCAACCAGCGCGCCAAAGATGTTGAAGTGGCGTGGGGCACCATGAAACCCGCTACCTGCTTTCCCAATGGTTCCAGCTTCGCCTGTAGCTGGGATAGCGCACTGGCCCAGACACTGGGTGATGCCTTGGGTAAAGAGTGCCAGCAGATGGGCGTCCACCTGTTACTGGGTCCTGGTATTAACATCCGTCGTACCCCGCTGGGTGGCCGTAGCTATGAATACTATTCGGAAGATCCGCTGATCTCCGGTGAAATCGCCAGCGGCGTGATCAATGGCCTGCAACAGCGCGGTGTCGGTGCTTCGCTGAAACACTTCGCCTGTAACAACTCCGAAATTGAACGCACCAGCATGGACTCGGTGGTCGATGAACGTGCGCTGCGCGAAATCTACCTGCGGGGTTTTGAACGTGCGATTAAACAAGCGCAACCCTGGACGGTGATGAGTTCGTATAACCGCCTTAATGGTATCCAGACCGCCGAACATCGCTGGTTGCTGACCGATGTATTGCGTCATGAGTGGGGCTTTAAGGGTGTGGTAGTGGCTGACTGGCACGGCGTGAAAGATCGCCCCCAATCCCTGCTGGCGGGGAACGACCTCGATATGCCAGAGAGCGAAACGCGTAAAGCCGCCCTGGTGGCCGCCATTGAAGAACAGCGCGTACCGCGTGCCGAGGCCGAAACCTCAGCCGTGCGCGTGCTGGAGATGGTGCACCGCGCGCTGCACAGCGAACAACGTGCCACCCAGGTTGATCACGCGGAGCACCATCTGCTTGCGCGTCGCATGGTGGCAGAATCCATCGTGCTGCTGAAAAACGACCACCAGGCGTTGCCGCTCGATGGCCGCAGCGGTGAGCGTCTGCTGGTGGTCGGCAGCGGTGCCAAAACCCCGGTGATTCAGGGGTCGGGCTGTGCCACCACGCTACCTACTCGGGTTGATATCCCGTGGGATGAAATGGAAAAGCTTGCTGCGGGTGGCGTGACATTGAGCTGGTGCCAGGGCGATTCACTGGATCAACAACAGGCCGTTGCACTGCGTGATGAAGCCTGTGCGGCAGCACGCGAGGCCGATCGCGTTATCGTGTTTGCCAACAGCGAAGATGGTTATGACGGTGAAGGATCCGATCGGCGCACCCTTAACTTACAGGCCGGCCAGGATGCCTTAATCAGCGCCCTCGCGGCGGTGAATAACAAGGTGATTGTGGTGCTGGCGAACCCGGACGCGGTGGTGATGCCGTGGCTAAACGAGGTTGCCGCCGTGGTGGAAACCTTCTACGCCGGTCAGGCGATGGGCGGCGGGTTGGCTGATGTGCTGTTTGGCGTGGTCAATCCCAGCGGCAAACTGACCGTAACTTTCCCGCAGCAGATTGAAGACATTCCTGGCTGGCACAGCTATCCGGGAGAGAATGGTCGTCATCTGTATAGCGAAGGGGTATTTGTTGGCTATCGCTGGTATGACGTTCGCGGTATTGCGCCGTTGTTCCCGTTCGGTTTCGGTCTGAGCTACACCTGCTTCGCTTACAGCGATATCGCGGTTGATCGCGACAACCTCAAAACCGGTGACAACGTCACGGTAAGTTTTACCTTAACCAACACCGGCGAACGCAGCGGCAAAGAAGTGTGCCAGCTTTACAGCCGTTACCTGCACTCACGTCAGAAACGTCCGTTGCAGGAGCTGCGCGCCTTCAGCAAAGTGGAGCTGCAACCCGGTGAGTCGCGCCGTATCAGCCTTACCGTCCCGGTGGATGATTTGCGCTACTACGACACCGCCCGTCAGCAGTGGATTCTGGAAGAAGGTGCGATGCAGTTGTGCGTCGGTCCACATTCGCGCGACCTGCCGTTGCAGGCCAATGTCACCGCACTGAACAAGGTGGCACGCTACCGTCTGATTGCCCGCGATACCCAGCCCGTATTCATACTGGAAAACCCGTTGGCGCGAAGCTACTTCAATCGCTTTTTACAACAGCAACTCAGCATCTCTCAGCCGGATGCCGAGAGGATGCTGGAGCATTGCGCCAACTCTTTCTTTGGTCTCTTCACCACCTTTGATCGCCGCTTCCGTCAGCGTTTTGATGCAGCAGCGATGGATGCGCTGGTCGCACAAGTGAACGAGGCAATGCTTCAGGCAGAACAGGAATAACCGGTCAGCACCAGGAAAAAGGCCCGCCTGGCGCGGGCAATAAACATAACAACAAGCTATGCAGAGGGTACTAATGAAAAAGATGGCAGAGAAAGGTCAGTACACCCGGCGTGACGCGCTGAAACTGGGTCTGGGGGCCGCGGCCGTCGCATCGCTGGCACCGATGATCATCACCCGTCCGGCGCGAGCTGCTGAGGTGAAAACCCTGACGGTGGCCGACGTGGGCGGTGCTTACGGCACCGGCTTCAGCAAGGCATTTTACCAACCGTTCGAGGAAGCCACCGGTATCAAAATCATCAATACCGTGCTCGGCCCCGATCCGGTGCCGCAGTTCCAGATGATGGTCGATACCAAAAATTATCTGTTTGATGTGGCACTGCTTAATCCGGAACATCTGGTGCGTCTCAATAAAGAGCCAAAAACTTATCTGGAAGATATCAATGTGACGGTGAGCAATCCGCAGGACTATGTGCCGGGTTCCATCACCAAACAATTTGGCGGCGTCAGCATCTTCGCGCTGGCGCTCGGCTACCGCACGGATACCTTCGCCAGCAACAATGGCCCGCAGAACTGGGTTGATTTCTGGAACGCCGAAAAATTCAAAGGTCGTCGCGGCCTGTGGCGCAGCCCGATCTGTACGCTGGAAGTGGCGCTGATGGCAGACGGTGTCGATCCGAAACAGCTTTATCCGCTGGATGTTGATCGTGCCTTCCGCAGCCTCGATAAAATCCGCAAGAGCATCGATATCTGGTGGACCGGCGGTGCGCAGGCAACCCAACTGTTGCAGAGCGGCGAGCTGGATATGCTAAGCATCTGGAGCACTCGCGCACAAACCGCCATCGACGGTGGCGCCCCCGCCGCCATTGCCTGGGATCAGGGACTGTACAATATCGACGGCTTCACCATCCCACACGGAAGCCCGAAACTGGACGCTGCACGCCAGTTTATTCAGTTCTGCATGGACGCCAAACGCCAGTCACTCTACACCAACGACCTGGCTTGCGGCCCGACCAACATCAAAGCCTATGAGTTTATTGATAAAAAGAAAGCTGCGCTGTTACCGACCGCGCCAGATCACATCAAACAGCTGCAACTGATTGGTGCTGATTATTGGGGTGAACATCAGGTCGCGCTGACTGAACGCTTCGAGAAATGGGTAATGAGTTGATCCGGTAGAGGGCCTTGCGCCCTCTTACCCTGGAGGAATTATTCTTGACTGAATTTGCTACACCTGCGGCGAAAAATAACGCCCGTCGCCAGCGCCCAAGGTTGCATCCATTGTGGCTCACCGCGCCTGGCCTGCTGTTTCTGGCCATCTTTCTCGCCTGGCCAACGCTCAAACTGATGTTGCTGAGTTTTCAGAATAGCGATGGTCAGTTCTCACTGGATGTCTGGAGCCAGATGTTTGGCGCAGGTATTTACGTCAAAGTGACGTTGAACACCTTCGTCATTGCCTTGCAGACCACCCTGGCTTGCCTGCTGATTGGCTATCCGGTGGCTTACTGGCTGGCGCAACGCAGTGAAAATACCCGCCGCCGTCTGATGTGGCTGATCCTGCTGCCGTTCTGGACCAGCGCGTTGCTGAAAAACTTCGCCTGGATGGTGCTGCTGTCGCGCCGTGGCATTTTGTCCGAGATCCTGATGGGTCTGGGTGCCGATCAACCGCTCAACGTGTTGTATACGCGCGGCGTGGTGGTGTTCGCGATGGTGCATAGCATGCTGCCACTGGCGATCATAACCATGCTCCCGACCATGACCAACGTTGACAGTCGTCTGCTGCCTGCCGCGCATACGCTGGGGGCATCACGCGTGAATGCGTTCTGGCGCATCTTCTTTCCCCTGTCGATGCCGGGGTTAGTCGCGGCTTGTCTGCTGATTTTTATTGGTTCGCTCGGCTTCTTTATTACTCCAGCGCTGCTGGGTAGCCCGCAGGATTCGGTGATCGGACAACTGTTAATTACTCAGGTTCAGCAGTTGCTTAACTGGCGGCTGGCGGGTGCTATCGCCATGATGCTGCTGGTGGTGACGTTGCTGGTGTGTTTTTGCTACGACAAGTTGTTTGGTATGTCGTCGATCGCCGGTGGCGAAGGCCACGCCAGCAGCCCGCGGATCCGTGCCCTGGGCTTTGCGTTGGTTGCGGTAGTGGCACGACTGTTTGATGGCGTCGCGACCTTGCTGCACCGGCTACCGGGCAAACCTCGCTTCGGCTGGCTGCTGACGTTATTTAGCGCGCTGGTGATTGCCGTACTGGTGTTGCCGGTGGTGTCGTTTTTACCGATGGCGTTCAGCAGCTCCAGCTTCCTGCAATTCCCCCCACCCGGCTTTTCGCTTCGCTGGATGGAAACCTATCTGTCATCCCCGATCTGGATGGGCGCAACCGCACGCTCCTTTGGCATCGCGCTGGTGACCGGTGTGCTGGCGGTGATGATTGCCACCACCGCCGCCTTTGGTCTGGCGCGTCATCAGGGCAAGAGCGGCAGCCTGGTCGTGATGACCTTCCTGTTGCCGATGATTGTGCCGAATATCGTGACTGCCGTGGCGCTGTTTTACTTATTTGCCACGCTCGGGCTGGTGGGGTCGGATCTGGGCATCATTCTCGGCCATACCGTGATGGCGATTCCGGTGGTGTTTATCATCATCCTCACCACCTTCAAACATTACGACTGGCGACTTGATCAGGCCGCGGGCACGCTCGGGGCCAACCGGCTGCGGGTAATCTGGAGCATTACCCTACCGCTGATCAAAAGCAGCATGGTGGCGGCGTTTATCTTTGGCTTCCTTAACTCGTTTGAAGAGTTGACGGTGGCGTTGTTCGTCGGGGGTGGCGTGAAACAAACGCTGCCGAAACAGATGTGGGATGACGTGTTGCTGTCGGTCACCCCCACGCTGGCTGCCGCATCGGTGTTAATTCTCACCGTGGTGACGTTGTTGTTTATTGTTGCTGAACGCTCGCGCCGTAAAGCCGAAGCCTTGTAAGGAGAAAAATATGTCCACAACCACCAAAGTACAGGCTGAACAGATCGGCAAAGCCTATGGCCAGACCACGGTGTTACAAAACCTTGATCTTGCGGTACACAGCGGGGAATTGCTGACCCTGCTTGGGCCATCCGGTTCCGGTAAAACCACCCTGCTGCAAATCATCAGCGGTCTGACGGAGCCTACCGCCGGGCGGTTGTTAATCGATGGTCGCGACGAGACATGGACGCCCGTCCACCAGCGTGATATTGGCGTGGTGTTTCAGAACTACGCGTTGTTTCCGCATCTGACGCTGGAAGAGAACGTCGGCTTTCCTCTGCGCATGCGGCGGATGCCTGCGGCAGAGATTGCGCGCAAAGTTAAAGCGGCACTGGAGATGGTCGAACTCGGTCATGCCGCCAAACGCTTTCCGCGTGCGCTGTCCGGTGGGCAGCAGCAACGTGTCGCTTTGGCCCGTTGTCTGGTGTATCAACCGAGCGTGATCCTGATGGATGAGCCGCTCGGTGCGCTGGACCGTAAACTGCGTGAAACCATGCAGATGGAAATTAAGCGCATTCACCGTGAATCCGGCGCGACCATTATTTTCGTCACCCACGATCAGGAGGAGGCGCTGGCGTTATCGGATCGCATCTGCCTGATGAACGAAGGGAAAATCGCCCAGATAGATACACCGGAAGCCATTTATCAACAGCCGAATTCGACCTTTGTCGCCGAATTTATTGGTCTGTCGAATATTTTGCAGGGAGAAGTGCAAAATGGCAGCCTGGTAACACCGCAGGGAGCCTTTGCGCTGCCTGGGATGGCGGCCAGTGGCAATGCTGCACTGGTAATCCGTCCGGAGCATATTCAGCTCTGCTCCGCCGACCAGGCGTTGTTGCATGGCAAAATCAGCGAGCGTATCTATGCCGGTTCAGAAACCCGTGTGGTGGTGACACTTGCAAACGGTGCACGTTTTATTGTGCGCAGCAGCGGCGTGTCTGCCGGGGCCATTGGTGATCAGGTATCGTTGAACTGGGATGTGGCGAACAGCCGGGTGTTATCAGCCTAAATTCTCGTGGCGGTGCGATTTATCGCGCGTATTTTTCTTGCGCCGCGCACAGGATAGCGCGATAAATCGCGCCGCTACGTGTTGCCACAGGCTGAGATCAGGTCATGTACGCGCCCTCTTAACCAGCGGTGAGCCGCGTCATTGTCCAGCCGTGGATGCCAAAACTGCGCCACCGTCATTTCCGGGGTACTGAACGGCAATGCAAAACTTGCCAGCATCGGATTGTTTTTAATCAACGGATGATGGAGAAACAACGAACGCGGCACCAGCGCCACCAAATCTGAGTGTTGGGCGATGGCCACTGCCGAGGAAAACGCGGGCACAACGGCGGCAATCTGGCGCGTGTAACCCGCTGCCACCAACGCGTCATGTACCGGCCCGCCCAGTTCGCCGCGTCGTGAGGCAACAATATGTCCGAAGGCGGCCAGTTGGCTTAGTGTCACCTGCTGGGTCAGCGGATGTCCTTGCCGTACCACGCCGATAAAACGGTCGCGAAACAGCGCCTGCATACGAATTTCCGGCCCCATATTCCCCAGCACGCCAATGTCCAGATCAATGCGGCCTTCGCGCAGATCGCGGGAACTTTTCTCCGGTTTGGCGACGAAATCCAGCCGAACCCCAGGCGCAAGCTGCGCGACCGCCCCAATCAGGATGCCACCAAACGCTTCGACAAACCCTTCGTTGGTGCGCAACACAAACTGTCGCTCCAGCCTGGCGAGATCCAGCACGGTTTCCGCCGGTTGCAGCAAGGCTCGCGCCTCAGCCAGGCTCTGCTGCGTACGCTGCCGGATCGCCTCTGCGTAAGGGGTCAAAACCATCTTACGCCCGGCGCGTACCAGTAGCGCATCACCGGTGGTGATACGCAGACGGCCCAGCGTGCGACTCATGGCAGATTCACTTAAGCCAAGACGGCGGGCAGCGCCGATAACGCTGCCTTCCGCCAGCAGCGCATCGAGCGCGAGCAGGAGATTCAGATCGGGTTCATTCATGCCCCCCATCCTCGCTGATTGCCGGTCATGAAACAAGGCGTTTGATGCAGGTAATTAATGCACAACCTGCGTGTTCCGCCTGCTATGCCTCAGCGCTACACTGACTGACGCAAACCTCATCACAGGAGATTTCTATGACCACATCATCAACCCCAAGCGTATTGCTGATTGGCGCATCGCGCGGGCTGGGTTATGCCCTTGCCGAAACCATGTTGCAGCGCGGCTATCAGGTGGTGGCAACCGGACGTCAACATTCAACGGCGCGGCTGGAGGCGTTGGCCACGCGCTATCCGACAACGTTACGTGTGCAACGCGTCGATATCACCGTACCGGAACAGGTGTCGGCACTGCATCAACGTCTGCTGGGGTGTGAGTTCGACATGCTGTTTGTTAACGCCGGGGTGAAAAACAACGATGGCGAAACCATTGCTGATGTCAGCACCGACGAATTTATTCGCGTGATGGTGACCAATGCGCTCAGCCCGTTACGGGTGATCGAAGCCTTTAAAGATAATGTCATCCCCTCCGGTACCATCGCGGTGATGTCATCCGGCCAGGGCAGCCTGACCAATAACACCAATGGCAACTATGAAGTGTATCGCGGCAGCAAAGCCGCCCTGAATATGCTGATGCGCAGTTTTGCCGCACGTCATCAGGAAGATGGACGCACCTTATTGCTGATGGCTCCCGGCTGGGTACGTACCGATATGGGCGGCCCGGAAGCCCGGCTGAGTATTGACGAAAGTATCCCTAACCTGCTGAACACGATGGAAGCCTGGCAAGGTCGCACCGGGTTGCATTATCTCGACTATCTGGGTCGCGTGGTGCCGTGGTAACCACGCTATAACCGTTTGCGCAGCAATAGCTGGTGCAGCTTGTCCCGTATCCAGCGATTCGCGTCATCGTCGTGGCGCGCGTTATGCCACAACAGGGACAATTGATAATCGGGCATTGCAACCGGTACCGGGGCCGCACGCAGGCCAAAACGCTCGCACCAGTTGCTCACCAGCCCCTGCGGCACGGTAGCAAACAACGGTAAACGCTTCAGCATCAGCGGCAATGCGGAAAAATGCGGCGTGACGTAACGCACGCGGCGGGCAACACCCTGCTGCTGGAGCTGTTCATCCAGCGCGCTTTCATTTGCGCCGCGATATGACACCAGCACATGCTCGTACCGGACAAACTCTGCCAGCGTCAGCGCAGCAGTCAGGGCAATTTGCTGGCTATCCCAAAGGGTGCTGAATCCGGCGCTGGCAATCTCTGCGCGCGTCAGATCGCGACTGACCGGGTTGCCGACCGTCACCGCCACATCGGCCTGTTGCTTCTCCATTAAGGGCGTGACCTGCCAGGGATCGGCTGTCAGAACGGTGATATCCACCTGCGGCGCATCCACCAACAATTCAGCCAGTAAATCCGGCATCAACCACTGCTCAATCCAGTCGCTCATAGCCAGACGAAAACTGTAGCGATCCTGACGCGGGTTGAAGGCGGGCTTGCTGAAAATCGCACGATGCATCCCCTGCAACAAGGGCGCAAATTGTTGTACCAGTTGTTCGGCGCGCGGGGTCGGTATCATCCCCTGTGAGGAACGGACAAACAACGGATCGCCAAACATCGCACGCAACCTTTTCAATGCCGCACTCAGCGCGGGCTGTCCTAGATATAAACGCTGCGCCGCCCCTGTCACGCTGCGCGCTTCATACATCACCAGCAGCACCACCAACAGGTTAAGATCGACGCGACTTAAATCATTTTCGTTGATGATTTCCATGATTCTAATCGATTTAAATAATGATATTCACCTGAGTATAGTGGCAATACAGGTTAGCCGGGAGGCATAAATGAAGATTCAAGTGGGCGATTGCCTGATAGAAAAAGTCACTGAACAAACCGCTACGCTGCCGTTCGCCGCGCTGTACCCGGATCATCTTGCGCAGATGCCCGTTGGCCTGGCTCCGCAGTTGGCGACGTTGTCGATCCACAGTTGGGTGGTGAGGACCGGCAAGGACATCATCATTATTGATACCGCGACCGGTAATCAGCGCGATCGCGACCATAAGCCGCTGTTTCATCAGCTGCAAACCGACTATGCCCAACGTCTGGTACGGGCGGGGGTTGATCCGCATGCCGTGACCCTGGTGCTGATGACGCATATTCATACCGACCATGTCGGCTGGAATACCCATTGGCGGGATGGCCGCTGGCAGCCGATGTTTCCCAACGCGCGTTATATCTGCTCCGCTGCTGAACTGGCGCGATGTGAAAAAAATCCCGCCATGCAGGCGTTGTATCTCGACAGCATTTTACCGCTGATCAACAGCGGCCAGCTTGAGACAGTGGCGGTGGATGGTTCGCCGTTATTTGCTGGCGTGCTGCGATATCTGCCAACCCCCGGACACAGCATTGATCATGCTTCGCTGCTGCTCTCCAGCCGCGGCCAACAGGCATTTTTTTCCGGGGATGTGATGCACCATCCTCTGCAATTCCAGTTTCCCCGGTGGAACTCGGTGTTTTGCGAGAATAAAGCGCTCGCCGTGCGTTCAAGGCAACTGGCGATAGACTGGTGCCTGCAACATCAGGCAATCTGGTTCAGTTCGCATTTTTCCGCCAGCTCATGCGGCAGGGTGATTTCTGCTGCCCCTGAGCTGCCCCACTGGATGCCGCTGGAGGCTGAACCGGATGCAATACGCTGAGTATCTTCGTGCGTCGCTAAGCGACATGACCGATGCATTACAACAGGGGGCCACGACGGCCCGTGAGCTTACGGAATTCGCGTTGCGGCGCATTGCCGAAGCCGACCAAAATGGCCCGCGCTACAACGCGATCACCTGGCTGTTTGCCGACCAGGCGCTGGCAGCGGCGACTGAAAGTGACGCACGCCGTCGTCGCGGGGAAGCCCCACGCAGACTGGAAGGCATTCCGCTGCTCATCAAGGACAACATTGCGGTGCAGGGTTGGCCCACCAGCGCCGGGTCGGTGCTGCTGCGCCACGTTATAGCTGAACAGGATGCGCCGTTAGTCACGGCGCTGCGCGCAGAGGGCGCGGTTCTACTCGGCAAAACGGCGATGCACGAGTTGGCGGCGGGCATTACCGGCGCATCATCACTCAGTGGTTTTACCGATAACGCCTGGCTGGCGGGACATTCACCGGGAGGCTCCAGTAGCGGTTCCGCGGTGGCCGTGGCGGCAGGTTATGTTCCCCTGGCGATTGGCACCGACACCGCGGGTTCCGTGCGCATTCCCGCAGCTTTCAATCATCTTTATGGTCTGCGCATGACCCACGGTGCGATCAGCATTGACGGTATTGTGCCGCTGTCGCCCAGCCAGGATATCCCTGGCGCGTTGGTGCGCCATCCTGCCGACTTGCGCCTTGTCAGTGAGATCCTCAGTGGACAGACGCTCCCGCCTCCTGAGGAGCCATTGCGCATCGGTGTGTGGCAGGAGGGTTTTGCCCCGGAGGAAGCAGCGATTAATCAGGCGGTGTACACTGCCGTGACGGCGTTGGTTGGGGAAACGGGTAATCAGCAGACGATCGCCTTTCCACAGCTTGAAACCCTGGCTGCTGAAGCCAGCATCATCCCGTGGGAATTTGCCGAAGCACTGGCGGAGTGGCTGGCCGACAAACCGCAGGCCGAGAGCCGCACGCTGGCCGAGGTGGTGGCATCTGGCCGTCATCATCCACAACTGGAAGCGGTGTTCACCGCACGCGCTAACCATCCCGGTAAAGCCAGTGACAGCTACGCCATCCAGCAACTGCGCCAGCGCACCTTATATCAAACCCTTGTTCAGCTATTTAACCAGCGTAAAATCAATCTGTTGGCTTACCCGGTAGTGAAGCATCCGCCGGTCAGACATGGCGAATTACAGCCGGGCAGCAACGCACTGGTCGCGGCGGTCACCGGTGCGCCTGCCATCAGCATCCCGGTCGGTTTCACCGCCCAGGGATTGCCGATTGGTATGGAGTTGCTGGCATTACGCGGTCGCGAGGATCTGTTGTTGCAGGCGGCTGAGCAGATGGCGGCCATCGGTCGATAGCTTAACATCGACAAGATATGACCTTTAATAACAAGCAATAAGACCCATAGCTCAAAGGCGTATGGGTTATTTTCCTGTTAAGTAAATCGTGTGGCCCAATTATTTATGCAACGATAAGCCCTTTATCGCTTTATCGACGGCTTTCTTTGGCCCGCGTAAGGCAATGCCCACCAGGTCCAGATTATCCGCGTCCTGCGCCAAAAACACTTCGCGGTTTGCCGCATCATGGCCGGTGGAAAACATGGCGTGGACATAGGGGATAATCGTTAATTCACGCTCCAGCCCCTGACGATGGGCGCGCTGTAAACCCGGCAAGTCCCCGGCAAATATCAGCATCGGCTGCCCGGCCATGTTGCCGTAGGGTCGCCCGTGCGCATCCACATACGGCTCACCCATCATCTCGGGTGCCGCAGAGGCAATGCCGGTCGCCAGAAACGCCACCACATTTAACCGCTGCCAGGTTGCCAAATCATCACGCACGATCAGGGCGATTTTAGTATCAAACATCTGCAACAACTCTCCGTTAGGGTCAAAGCCCTATCATCGTCAAGTTTGCGGCAGGCGATCTAGAACGTTTGTGCACTGACGCTGATAAGAGGCAGGTGTCATGCGATAGGCTCGCTGGAACCAGCGACCAAGATGGCTCTGGTCAGAAAAACCTACCTGCATCGCCACCGTGGCGGGCTCTATGCCCTGCGCCAACAAATTACGGGCGCTGCGCAGACGCAGGCGCACCAGATACGCATGGGGAGACTGCCCGAAAGCCTGTTTGAACTGGCGTGTCAGACGGAATCGATCAATGCCTGACAAGCGTGACAGGTCCGCTAATCCGATATCCTCGGCCATAAAATCGTGCAAATAGTCGCGGAGTAACTGCATGGACGCCAGCGCAGCCGAACGCGGCTGACCAGGGCGCGGATCAAGATGGCGGGACAACATCGTCAGCAGATGATCCAGTGCCTGGTCGCGCGCCAACCGCCCTTCCGCGTGATGCACGGTATACCACGCCTGCTGAATGGCACTGGCGAGGAGCGCATCATCATTAAGGGTTGAGCGGAATGCGGCTTCGATGTTGGCGATATTGCCAAGACCACGTTGCTGCATCATCTCTGCCACCCATGTCTGGGGTAGATAAAGCATCACATAGGTGAAGCCTGCGGTATCCGGCGCATGACCATCATGCACCGCACCCGGCTCAATCAGGATCGAGCGGCCTGGCGTGCTGGTGTGAAGCGCGCGGTGGCAATTGAAGCGTTGCAGCCCCTGTTGTGTCACGCCAACCAGCAACTCGTCATGATCGTGCGGATCGTAAGCGTGCCCGCAAAAATGCGCATTCACACTTTCGACACCGGTTTCGTCATCACGGCGAAAATCAACCCAGTCGCGGTTGCTGGCGTTGATATTTCTGGCTGACATAACGACTCCTGAAAGGTGTGCCGATGAGGATGACACTATATCAGGGGGGCGTCAGCAGCCAAAACCCTAACAGTCCGGTGGCTGGGGCTGTGCCATCTTTTAGTGCAGAAGGTGCACAAAAATGATCTTGTTACCTGTCAGGTAACTTTTTGCGGTGAAACGTTCGCGGCGCGAGAAAAGCAGAAAAAAGAATATTAGTTCGCCAGATCAATTGACTACTGATTAATCGCCACAGAATTTATCGAATAACCCGCCTCTGGCATGCGCCTTGCTTAAGGTAAAAAGTTACCTAATACGCAACTCAGGTTCAGAATATGTCACACGACGAAGCGGATAATCACGGTCAGGAAGCAAATAATAGCGCAGACTTCAATGTCGGGATACGCCTGCGTGCGGTGCGTAAAGCACGCGGAATGCGCATTGAGGAAGTGGCGGAAAAAGTCGGGGTCAGTAAGTCCTTCATCAGCCGCCTGGAACGCAACGTCACCCAGGCATCCATCGCCACCCTGCTTAAAGTGTGCGAAGTGGTCGGAATTACCCCGGCCAAACTGTTCGATCCTCCCGCAACCAGCTTCGTGCCCGCCGGGAAAGGCACGCCCATCAGCCTCGGGGGCGAAAAGATGCGGGAATATCTGATCAGCGGCGGCGTCAACGACGACATGATGGTGCTGTACTCCGAGATCGATCCACAAGGGGGTTCCGGGGAGGAGCCTTACACCCTCAATGCTGCCGCCGATATGGTACATGTGCTGAGCGGTGAACTGGAGATTGTGGTGGAGGAGCAGCGCTACCTGCTGGCAAAAGGCGACACCCTCACCTTTAAACCGTCACTGCCCCACACCTGGCACAACATCTCCCCTGACCAAATGTGTACCGCCATTTGGGTCATCGTGCCACCACCGTCGGGAAATTAAGGCGTGCCTGTGTCTGTCATTGTTTTTTAATCCGCGTTTCCACCACACCAGAGGAATAATGATGAAAATAGCAAAAATGATGCTGGCCCTCGCTGCTGCGGGCCTGGCCGGGTCGTTATATGCCGCGCCCGGCAAGATCACCATCGCCACCGATGCCACCTTCCCGCCGTTTGAATCGATCGATGCCAGCGGCAAACTGGTGGGTTATGACGTCGACCTGATGCACGCCATCTGCAAAGCGGCGGCGCTGGATTGCAATGTCATCAGCGCCCCGTGGGACGGCATGATCCCCGGCCTGATGAACAACAAATATGACGCGCTGATCTCGCAGTTGACCGTTACCGATGCTCGCCGCCGGGTGATGGCCTTCAGTGATATCTACGATCATCCGGTGTTCCGCTTTGTCGCGAAAAAAGGCGCCGTCACCGACACCAGCCCGGAAGCATTGAAAGGCAAAGTCATCGCCGTCCAGACTGGCACGCCGATGGATACTTACGTCACCAAACATTATCCAGGCAGCACTATCAAACGTTATGACGGCGGCAGCGCACCCTACCTCGATTTAACCGCCGGTCGGGCGGATATTTTTATGAGTTACGAAGCGCAGATTATTTATAGTTTCCTGAAAAAAGATGACGGTAAAGATTACCAACTGGTTGGCCCTCGCCTGACAGGTAAAGATGCACCGGAATTTGGCGAAGGGGTCGGGATTGCCATGAATAAGAAAAACACCGCGCTGGTCGAAAAGATTAATCAGGGTCTGGCGAAAGTTCGCGCCGATGGCGATCTGGACGCACTCAATAAGAAGTATTTTTCAGCTGAGTAAAGGCAATGTCGGGTAATTACTATTTAATGGTCCTGAATGCGGGATGGGTTTCGCTGCAACTGGCGTTTGCCTCGCTGTTATTATCTGTCATTCTCGGACTGCTGGGCGCACTGGGAAAACAATCCGGCATTCGCTGGGTGAAGGCGATTGTCACGCCTTATACCCTGCTGGCTCGCGGTATTCCAGATTTAGTGCTGATGCTGTTGGTTTTTTACAGCGTACCCGCCCTGTTAAATAGTGGACTGGAAAGCGTCGGGCTGAATTACTCCATCGAGTTCAGCCCTTTTATTGCCTGCCTGATTACCCTGGGGTTTATTTTTGGCGCTTATATGACGGAAACATTTCGCTACGCGTTAACCATTATTCCCCACGGTGAAATTGAAGCCGCTCAGGCATTTGGTTTTACCCACCGCGCCATTTTCTTGCGGATTCTTTTGCCGCAATTAATTCGCCTTGCCTTACCCGGCTTTACCAATAACTGGTTGGTGCTGGTTAAGGCGACTGCACTGGCATCGTTACTCGGGTTGCAGGACATCATGTTTAGCGCCAAAGGGGCGGCGGAGTCCACCGGTAAACCTTTTACCTTCTATCTGCTGGCGGCCGGGTTTTATCTCGCCGTTACCCTGCTGTCAGTGGCGGCGTTGCACCGTATCAGCCAGCGTTACGCGCTGGTGGTCCGTGGAGGTAATCCATGAGCTGGGATATTATTGCCGATAACCTTGCGATGTACCTGCACGGTACCGCGCTAACCCTGCTGCTTACCGGGGTATCGCTGGTCATTGCCTTTGTCATTTCGGTGCTGCTGGCACTGGCGCGTGACAGCGCACCACGTCCTGTGCGCTGGCTGATTTTTCTCTACACCACCGCTTTTCGCGGGACACCGTTATTAATCCAGTTGTTTTTGATTTATTACGGTCTGGCGCAGTTTGATTTATTACGTGCCAGTTTTCTCTGGCCGTGGCTCTCCAGCCCACTGGTTTGTGTATTACTGGCGTTTGTCCTTAATACCGCC
Organism: Pantoea phytobeneficialis; assembly: GCF_009728735.1. Classification (NCBI taxonomy): domain Bacteria; kingdom Pseudomonadati; phylum Pseudomonadota; class Gammaproteobacteria; order Enterobacterales; family Erwiniaceae; genus Pantoea; species Pantoea phytobeneficialis. The sequence goes on along the minus strand of NZ_CP024637.1, from coordinate 199,472 downwards.
GCCTATACAACGGAAATATTCGCAGGCGGTTTGCGTCACTTGCCGACAGGGGAAATTGAAGCAGCTAAAGCGTTCGGCATGAGTTACCCGACACTGGCGCGAAGAATATTATTTCCGGCGATGTTAAGCCGTTCACTTTCCTTATATGGCAATGAAACCATCATGATGTTGCACGCCACCTCGCTGGCAAGCACGGTGACATTAATGGAGGTGACTGGAGTGGCGCGTAATATCAGCCTGAATTATTACATTCAGTTTGAACCCTATGTCACCGCTGGAGCAATTTATCTGGTGCTGACACTGATTCTGGTAATGGCATTCCGCTATTTTGAAAAACGCTACGCAGGTTATCTCAACGGTAAGCGTAGTTAATCTGGATCGAGGAAAATATGACAACAAACACACGACAATTTGATTTGTGGGGTATCCCTTTTGACGGAGAAGCCACATTAGGCTGGCCGGGATCACGTTATGCACCGGCCAAAGTGCGCGAGTGCGCACGCTGGATCAACATGCGTATTCAGCAGGGAAAAGTGTATTGTCTGGAAACGGACAGTGAAATGACGGTGGGCGAGCAATTGCTGGTGGATCGCGGGGATGTGGCGGTGGTGCCCAGCTATACCCTGAAAACCTTTGCCGCGACCCGCACGTCCGTAATGGCGTCCATTGCGGCTGGCCGGGTTCCCATTATGATCGGCGGCGACGATAGCCTGCTGTTCCCGGTGGCACAGGGTGTGCATGATGCGCTGCCGGGCCGTATCGGCATTATCCATTTTGACGCGCATCTCGATCTGATGGACGAGAGCGACATGCAAGGTCGCCACAGCCAGTCGAGTGGTATGCGCCGTTCACTGGAGCTGGAACGCATCGCCCCCACCGATTGTATTCAACTGTGTGAACGGCATTTCAACTTCCCGGCTTCCGGCAAATTTAAACACGACAACGACCTGATCCACCTCAGCGCCCGCGAAGTGCTGAAAATCGGCCCGGAAGAGACGGTACGACGTGCGTTGGAACGGGTGAAAAACGCCGATCATATTTTCCTTTCCTTCGATATTGATTCGGTCGATCCGGCTTATGCGCCAGGTGCAGGTGCGCACGAACCGGGCGGTATTACCTCGGATCAGGCATTGCAGATGGTGAGTATGTTGGCTCCCCATTGTGCGGCGATGGCGATTACGGAAGTCAATCCAACCAAAGATGTCGGTGATATGACCTCCACGCTGGCCGCGTATCTGGCCTTTACCTTCGCGGTGTACGGCAGCCAGAACCCTTAGCAGCGCCCTACGCGCACATCGTACGCGCCCCGATTGCGGTGATTGAGCAACACGGTGGCGGGGGTGCGCGTTGTATGCTGGCGGAAATTTTCGCGCCAAAGATCACTGACTGACCGTCGCCCCCAACTCACGCAACCAGCCAATCATGGCTTCGCTCCCGGGTTGGCTCAGGGTGCGCTGCGGCCAGGCGAGGAAGTACGGTTTACTGAGAGGCAGACTCAGTTCGTCAATCACCACCAGTTCGCCGCGAGCCAGTTCAGCGGCGATCAGGCGACGCTGTCCCAGTAGCAATCCGGCACCGGCCACTGCGGCATCAATCGCCAGCGAGGTCAGGTTAAAGCTAAACGCCGGTTGTGGTGTCGGTTCTATCCTGCCTTTTGCCTGAAACCAGCTACGCCAGTCCGGCAGAAAACGCCCCTCATTGCCCCAGTCGAGATGGATCAACGGCGCGTGGCTGAAGATGTCAGCCGCGGCATAATGCTGCAAGAGCGCCGGGCTGGCGACGGGCAGTACCTCGTCATGAAACAGCCATTGCTTATCCAATTGCGGATAACGGTCTTCACCAAAACAAATGACAAAATCGGCAGGTATGGCGGTGAAATCCACTTGCGCGTGGGTGCCGTGGAGCGAGAGATCGATATCCGGGCAGTGGGCGCGCCAGTCAGCCAGGTGCGGTAATAACCATTTCGATGCCAGGGCTGGCAACGCATAAACCGTCAGTCTGGGGGCAACAGCAGCATGGCGAATGTTTTGCTGACCGAGATGCAAAATATCAAATGCTTCCGTGACATAGCGCAAATACTCTTTGCCGGTGTCGGTCAGCATCACCCCAGTTTGTGTGCGCAGAAACAGCGCACTGCCCAACTGTTCTTCCAGTTGGCGAATCTGCTGGCTGACCGCCGCCGGGGTTAACGCCAGCTGCGCAGCCGCTTTTGCCAGGCTGCCTAATTCGGCCGCCACTTTGAATGACTGGATGACGCTGATTTTCGGCAAACGCGGCGATTGTGCAGGCATTAAGGCTTCCTTATCAGGGTATTAAGTATTTATCGTTACACAGCTATGCAGGCCGCAGCTAGAGTAACATTACACCTGCTAATGATGAGAATTGTTGCTATGTCTGAGTCTCTGATACGTCTGGACCTGCATCCGCTGGCCGATCACAACTGGCGTGAACGCTGTCGCACGCAGCTCAACCAGCAAGGTGCGCTGGTGTTACGTCAATTTTTACAGCCCGCCGCTCTACAGGCGATCATTGAGGAAGGTAACGCCCAGCGCCATCTGGCTTACCATACCGTCAGCAAACATAACGTCTATCTGATGAAGCCTGATGAGGCATTGAGTGCCGATCATCCCCGCAATCGTGATGTCATCAGTACCAAAGGCTGTATCACCGATGATGCCATTAAGGCGGATTCCCCCCTGCGTCTGCTTTACAATGATGCGCTGTTCCAGTCGTTTTTATGCGATGTATTGGGCGAAGCGGCGCTCTATCCTTATGCCGATCCGCTGTCATCCATCAACCTGCACTACGCGCCACACGGCCAGGAGTTAGGCTGGCACTTCGATAATTCGTCGTTTGCCATCACGCTGCTGGTGCAGAAACCGCTGGCGGGCGGCGTGTTCCAGTACGTGAAAGATCTGCGCGACGCCGATGCCGGTGAGATGAACTATGACGGCGTTGCCGCCGTGCTGGATCAACGTCAACCGGTGGATGCGCTGGCGATTGACGCTGGCGATCTGGTGCTGTTCCGTGGTCGCAATTCACTGCATCGTGTCACGCCAACCGAAGGTGAGGTAACGCGTATGTTGGCGGTGCTGGCTTATAACACCGCCCCAGGGATTGCCTTGTCGGAAACCGCGCGTATGACGTTTTACGGACGGTTATAAACCGATACCCCTTGCGTAGCGGCGCGATTTATCGCGCGGCTTTTTCCTGCATCGTGCACAGCATTGCGCGATAAATCACGCCGCTACGGGGAAATCATCATGTTAATGATGTATTCAGCGCACGCCAGCCTCGCAGAAAAATCTGCTGAGTACGAAACGCCACCAGCGCGCGCCAGTCTGCATCCGCTGGCCAGAAGCCTTCCACCAGCGCCTGCTTAATCACCTGGCCCGCAGCGCTGGCAGGATCACCATACAGATGCAGCCAGTGATCCTCCCGCACCCGCTGATGCATCTCTTCTCCGGCATAGGTACCGCACTCCACCACCAGCGGTAGAAGGGTGGTATCCGGCAATGAGGTCAGCAGAAATTGCGACAGATACCCGGTAGCCGTTGCGGTCACACCGGTTGCGCTCTCTCGCCCGGCACCGGTAAACAATAACGTCAGCCACTCACCGTAGATATCTTTGCCCCAGTCGTGGGCCGGATAATGTTGTTCGGCGATCGACAGCAGCATCGGATGCCCCCACGCCCCCGCCCCGGTATGCAAATCAAAACTGAGGAGGGTGGTGGCCCGTGACAAATGCTGCGCGATGATCGTCTGCATGGTGCGATAAGACCAGCTCGGCTGATAGCCGCCAAAAAAGAAACCGTCATCGGCAACGTATTGCCCCGCTTCCACCACGCGTTTCACCGCCTGCCAGCCGTCATGCGCCAGCGCCGTCGTCAGTTGCTGGTCGGCGCGGGTGCGGTCGCCGTGGTAAATATCGTGCCACTGCGCGTAGCCCGGATTGGCCGGTAGCGGTTGGCTGAAATCAATAAAGTTACGGTTGAGATCGATATTGTCTTCATTGACCCGGCGCAGATGCGCGGCCCCCCACGGGTTGAGCAGATGGACCATCAGCACGGCGCTGTCTGCCGGTAATGCATTGACGTCCAACGCCTCCAGCCAGGCAATTTGGCAATCCGATCCGTAATAACCTTCCACGCCATGAGTGCCGGAAACCACCAGCATCAGTCGCGAAGCCGATGCCGGCCCGATTAACGCCACATCGGTATAGAGGCTTTCACCTTGTGGGCCTGACAGTGGATGGGCATAGGATGTGATAACGGCACCCTTGCGTTCAGCGGCAGTCAGGAAGCGAGCACGTTGGGGAGTATATTGCGGAAGTAACATGGTTTTTTTGGGTTCCTGCGGATCGTAGCGACGCGATTTATCGCGCAGATTTTAGCCCGAAACAGCGCGATAAATCGCGCCGCTACGATCGAATGATCAAGGGTAGACTTTAAACTTGAAGTACTTTTTCGTCAGTTGGTCGTAGGTGCCGTTTTTGTGTATTTCCGCCAGCGCCGCGTTAATCATCTTCAGATTGGCCTCATCCCCTTTGCGTAATGCAATGCCAACGCCATCACCAAAAATCTTCTTGTCGGTCAGGGTGCCCTTAATGACGTAATCCTTGCCTTCCGGCTTGGTAAGGAAGCCTTGTTCGGCAGAGACCGCATTGCTGAGACTGCCATCGAGGCGACCGGCGATCAGATCCGGATAGACTTCCATCTGATTAGGATAGGAGACCACGTTAACCCCTTCCGGTGCCCATTTGGTTTTCGCGTAGGTTTCCTGAATAGTTCCCTGCGCCACACCAATAGTTTTGCCACGCAAGGTTGCCACATCGGTCGTCAGTTTGCTGGCAGCAGGAGCCAGCAATGCGCTCGGTGTGTTGTAAAGCATATCAGTGAATGCTACCTGCTGACGGCGCTTATCCGTCATCGACATCGCAGACAGAATCGCATCGAATTTTTTTGCCTGGAGCGCCGGGATGCTGCTGTCAAAACCCATTTCTACCCACTGGCATTTCACCTTTGCCTGAGCACAAATGGCGTTTCCGAGGTCAATATCAAACCCCTGTAATGAGCCATCGGCGGCTTTCGATTCAAATGGCGGGAAGGTGGGATCAACACCCAATCGTAAAGTTTGCTGCGCCTCAGCAAGGTGGGTAAAAGCAGTTAGGGAAAGCAGTAACGCGATGGACAGGCTTTTTTTCATTTTAAACTCCGAAATGCAGGTGGGTTTCAGCACGACATGTAGATTAAATAACATGACGTTGTTATTCCCGCCAGCAAATTACCCGGTTCCACTCAGAGTAAAATCTTATATTTGTCAGGAGGTTAGCCTGGCTTTATACGCCGTTAAATTTTCCTTAATCATTAAAATATCATGCCATCCTCACCACAAATAAAAGTAAGATGTCTAATATATAAGCCTGAGAACACGAATACCTGCGTCAGCTGATGATAAAAGGATGGCTGATATAAAATCTATATAATATATTCAGGAACGAATTTCATGGATAGAATTAAAAATCCCCCTACAATAAATGTGCCTGCCTGTTCATTACAAGATAATAGTCAACCACCACTGCCTGTATCGCAAGCAACCAATGTTTCAGCTCTGCCCAGTTCAAACAACGTCACTCAAGATGACAGATTGGACGACATAGATATTTATTTGCATGGGGAGTTGCAGGGTAAGCATCTGATTATATACCTGGAGAAATTTCTACCCACTGAGACAAAAAAACGAACATTCGTAAACATTCACTTCTGCACAACCGGGAAAAGTCTACCAGGAAACTTTAAAGGAATTATAAAGCTTGACAGGCAATATTTTAAAGGCCTTTACTTTAATTGGTTTGGATTTCGCAGCGAGGGAAACGAAATAACGAACAGCATCATTGAATCCGGGAAGTTTTCTTTGAGTTGGTTTAAATTTGACATGAGTAAAGTATTATGGGTCGGAACAACCATTGACGGCCTGTATGAAGGAAAACCCTCCACAATGAAAGCTGTGAGTTTTTCTTGCATCAACATTTCTTATGGGTCGCTTAAAAACCTTATTATTATCGACCATGACAGCACCTGTATAGAAAATGCAAACTTCTCTGCCAGTCGACTGGAGAATGTCAAGTTTACCTGTGGCAATAAATATTATAATTTCGAAAAAACAAGCTTTATTAATATAACAGCATCCAATCTCACGTTTGATAAAGTGAAGTTGGTCAGCGATGTCAATTTCACTGGTGCCAATATTGATAACTTGCTTTTTTTACAGATGAGTGACCTGAGTGGTTTGGTTGCTGAAAACTATAAACCTCGCAGCATCCGACTCAGTCCTGTGATGGTGAAAGATGATAAGAATATTGACCTTTACCTGGATAGCATCAATAACTCCCGAAGTGGTGCGATTTTATTTAAAATTATGGACACCGTTAAAATTGACGCGATTTGGGTTGACTGGTTAGAACAAATTGTGGAATGGACCAGTTCAATTGCTGATTTACAACAGGCATGGATGCGTTCTGCTACGCTGCGCGAATCCATCATTACACAATGCTTTAACAAAAAATGTGCGAACTCAGCGTTAATCACTTCCTTCAGAGAAAAATGGCTGTCTGATTATGGAAAAACGTCAGTGCTACCCAAAACACTCCATAATGAAATAATAAAGTCGCTGAGGCATAAAAATGACAACCATCTCATCCGCAATCAATTTCTGGTCAACCAATTCATTGGGACAGATGCTGACCTGAGAGAAAGATTTTTCAAAATCCATCCTATATCGGCAATAAAATCCTATATTGAACAACATATTTTCGAATCAAACCATGAAGGAAATATCTTCCCTAATATTTTCTTCAACCATACAAATGGGGAGGCAATGTATATTTCGCCAACTGATTTCTCCTTGCTGGTCACCGAAAATCAAATTCCGGTGCATTATGCTCTGCTAAAGCATCAACCTGGGTCTGAAGCCAAAATCATCTTTTTCCCTTGCGCACCGGAAAAACTCCATAGTTTCCTCACTCACTTCCCAGCCTTACACGATTTATGGAGTCGGGCCGGTATTAACCTCGCCCCGATTATTTCATTTTTGTTCTCTGCTCAATTGGATTTGAACAATGATGAAAATGCCAGGACTATGAAAATCAAAGAACATCTGATTTCGCTGCTTACCCGGAAATCCACTGCCCCCATGAAAATTACGGGTCATGATGACCAACTTTTGTTGGGTTCTGTCCTGAGACGCTTTTATGCTACTGAAGAGAACGCAGTTGCAGTCGCCAGACAATTACGCCATGAACTGATCGTTCTCACCGTGGAACGACTGGCGCTGAAAAGCAACGAACTTCAGGATAACGAAAAAAAGGTTGCCGCCTATCTTTTACTGATAAGGATGGCCGCCGAAATGTCCTCTGAGCGCTATTGCGGCATAGAAGAAGACTCTCCCGAAGCGTTACGGAGGTTGGCCGATATACTTATCGACGACCTGGTGGAATTTTGGCCGGGAATAATAGATAAAATAACCGCAGGACACTGGAAAACATGTCTTTTTCCAGGACATTCAAATGCATTCCCATGCAGTGCCATTTTGGCCGATAAAATTGGTGCCTGGCTGCCAGGTGCCGCGTCAGGAGAAAAAATCCGCAAGATGGTCCAACAATTTTATCCTTTGTGACGGCTGTCTCTGCCCGGCACCGAAATGCGCGCCACCCAGTTGCCTGGATGGCGACTTTCATTAAATAAAAGTGAAAATCTCGTCACGCGGCAGGCGGGATTTCGGTAACGCCGCGTTGAAGTCTTCATCACTGCGATAACCCAGTGACACCAGCACCACGCTGGTCAGCCCTTTTTCACGCAGTCCCAGCGCCTGATCAAGCGCACGCTGGTCAAAACCCTCCATTGGCGTGGCATCAATACCCAGCATCGCCGCACCCAGCAGCAGGCCGCCCAGTGCCAGGTAAACCTGTTTTTCCATCCATTGCGGGATATCACGTTGTTCATAGCGATGGATATCTACATAGCCACGACGGCTTTTATCCTGCCCGGCCTTCGCCTCCGGTTTCAGAAAACGGCCATCCTGCTCTTCCTGCGCCAGCACATTTTGCAGATGCGCGTCATCAAGGTCGGTGCGCATGCACAGCGCGATAACGTGCGAGGCATTCAGCACTTTGGGGCCGTTATAGACGAACGCCCCCTGGGTCGACTGAGCAATCTGCTCGCGCCCTTGCGCCGTGGCAGCCACCACAAAGTGCCAGGGCTGAGAATTGACTGATGACGGGCTGTTGCGCAGCACGTTCAACAGGGTTTCGATCTCAGCATCCGGCAGGTTTTTACCCGCAGCAAAGGCTTTCACCGTATGGCGACGCGCCACGGCATCATTCAGCGTCATAGTCTTCTCCAGAACAGTCACAGTTGAGATGGCACTACCCTATCCGCTTCGCTAACCCCACGGTTAACGAATTGTGTTTCAATACGTTAAAAACCACTCAGCACAATTTTGCCGCGTGCTCGGCCGCTTTCGATTAAGGCATGAGCCTTACGCAGATTGGCAGCATTGATGGTGCCATGATGAGCACCTGCGGTGGTTTGCAATGTTCCTGCGTCAATCAACGCGCTGACTTGCTGCAAAATATCATGCTGACGCTGCATATCGGCGGTATGGAACAACGAGCGGGTAAACATCAATTCCCAGTGCAGTGAGATGGCTTTACGCTTCAACGGCACCACGTCCAGCGACTCAGGATCGTCAATCAACGCCAGTTTGCCCTGCGGAGCCAGCACATCAATTAACTGTGGATAGTAGCTGTCGGTATGGGTCAGGCTGGCGACATAGCGTACGTCGGCAATGCCTGATGCGGCCAACTGCTCAGCTAACGGTTTGTGGTGGTCAATAACATGGTGTGCGCCGAGTGAGCGTACCCAGTCTGCCGTTTCCGGACGCGACGCTGTGCCAATCACTGTTAACCCGGTCAGCTTCGCCGCGAGTTGCGTCAGCATCGACCCTACGCCGCCACCCGCGCCAATAATCAGCAACGCCGCATGTTCTTCTGGCTGCACTTCCAGGCGATCAAATAACAACTCCCAGGCGGTCAACGCGGTAAGCGGCAGTGCGGCGGCATCAGCGGCGCTCAGCGATTGCGGTTTATGTCCGGCGATACGCTCATCCACCAGGCCATATTCAGCGTAACTGCCGGGGCGAGTGATATCACCGGCATAAAAGACTTCATCACCGGGTTTGAACAGGGTTACGGCTTCGCCCACCGCTTCCACCACACCCACCGCATCCCAACCGAGAATGCGAGGTTGATCGGTTGGCGCACCGGCACGCACCTTGGTGTCCACCGGATTAACGGCAATGGCGTTAATTTTCACCAGCAGGTCACGCGCACCCGGCTGCGGTTTCGTCACATCGAGATCGTAGAGGGCATTTTCATCAGAAATCGGTAAACCGTTTTGGCTGTAAACAATGGCTTTCATGTTGAGGTTCCTTATTCTTCAAGGGTTTTAGCGAATAACGCGTAGCCTACGCCGCCTTTGCAGGGTTAAAAACGCCACTTGCAGAGCAACACTTTCACTTTTAGAGTGAAAATCCACTGTCGCTGGGATGATGCAATGATTCGACTGGAAGATGTGACCTTATTTGTACGCTCCGCCGCGCTCGGCAGTTTTTCCCGTGCCGCGCGTGAGGCCGACCTGTTGCCTGGCCAGGTAAGCGCCGCGATTCAACGCCTGGAACGCGAGTTGGATAAACGGCTGTTTGCTCGCTCCACGCGAAGCCTGCGATTGACGGCGGAAGGAGAGAAATACCTGCCTTATGCGCAGGAGATGCTGGCACTGATGCAGGCTGGTGCTGACAGTTTGCAAAGCCAGGATGATGCGTTGTCCGGTGAACTCAAGATCGCGCTACCGTCCGATATCGGCCGCAATATCGTGCTGCCGCTGATAACCCAGTTTTGCCGCGAACACCCGTCCCTGTCGGTGCGATTGTCCCTTTCCGACCAGATCAGTGATGTATTCCGTGATCCGGTCGATATCGCTATCCGTTACGGCAAACTTGACGATAGCAGCTACGTTGCGTTGCCGCTGGCGGAAGATAATCGCCGCGTACTGGTGGCCGCGCCTGCCTGGCTCGATCAACATGGCCGCCCGGAAAAACTGGAGGATCTTGCCCACCATCATTGCCTGCTGTTTGTCATGAACGGCCATGTGTATGACAAATGGACCTTTCCACAGGAAGGCATGCGTCGTCAGATTACGGTAAAGAGCCGCTTATTATGTGATGACGCTGACGTGGCGCGCCGTTGGGCGGTGGCAGGAATGGGGATCGCCTATAAATCCTGGCTGGATGTTTGTGGTGATGTACAGGCCGGTCGGCTGGAAGTGGTGCTTCCGCACCAGCCTGGCGAAAGCACCCCACTGCATCTGATCTGCCCTCATCGCAAACAGTTCTCCCCGGCGATTCGCGCCTTGTATCAGGTGTTACGCACCCATCTGCGCGCGCTGACCGCGCAATTGGCGGCCTGATGGGTACTGCGCGATAAATCGCGCCGCTACAACCCGCACAACATCGTGCGTACCTGTCTCACGGTGACAGTTGCACCTGTTACACCCTGTCACAGCGAGACAGCTCCCGCTCAGAAGGGCCAATTTAATCTATTGATTTAAAATAAAATTATTCACCACCCCCCCTGGCACAGTTCTCGCTATAGCCACGCTGAGCTTCTGCACCGGCCACCCGCGTGGCAATGGACAGAAATAATGCCAGCCTCAAGGAGAACAACATGAAAGCGGCACGTTGGTATAAAGCACGCGATATTCGCGTCGATGATATTGAAGAACCCCAGGTCACTGCCGGTAAAGTTAAAATCAAAGTCGCATGGACCGGCATTTGCGGTAGCGATTTGCATGAATACATCGCGGGTCCGATTTTCGTCCCAGTGGAAAAACCCCACAAAATCAGCCATGACATCGCTCCTGTCGTCCTCGGCCATGAGTTTTCCGGCCAGGTTGTTGAGGTCGGTGCAGGTGTCACCAAAGTGAAACCCGGCGACCGCGTGGTGGTCGAGCCGATCCTCTCCTGTGGCGAATGCCCGGCCTGTCGCGAAGGCAAATACAACCTGTGCGGCGACCTCGGCTTCCACGGTCTGTCCGGCGGTGGCGGCGGTTTTGCCAGCTTCACCACCGTGGCGGAGCATATGGTGCACCGTATGCCAGATGCCCTCTCATACGAACAAGGCGCGCTGGTGGAACCGGCTGCCGTGGCGTTGCATGCCGTGCGCATGAGCAAACTGAAAGCGGGCGATAAAGCCGCCGTGTTTGGTGCCGGCCCGATTGGCTTGCTGGTGATTGAAGCACTGCGTGCCGCAGGCGCTGCCGAAATCTACGTGGTGGAACTGTCCCCTCAGCGCGCAGAGAAAGCGCGTGAACTGGGTGCCAAAGTGGTGATCGATCCCAGCAAAGAAGATGCCGTGGCGAAGATCCGCGAGTTGAGCAACGGCGGCGTGGATGTAGCTTATGAAGTGACCGGCGTTCCAGTGGTGCTGAAACAATGTATCGACAGCACCACCTACGAAGGCGAAACCATCATCGTCTCGATCTGGGAAGGCGAAGCCTCCTTCCATCCCAACAAAGTGGTACTGAGCGAACGTAGCGTCAAAGGTATCATTGCCTATCGCCACATTTTCCCGGCGGTGATGGAACTGATGGCCCAGGGCTACTTCCAGGCCGACAAACTGGTGACGAAACGTATTGAACTGGCCGATCTGGTCGAACAGGGATTTGAAGCGCTGGTGAAAGAGAAACAGCAGGTCAAAATTCTGGTGCGCCCACCGCAGTGATAACCCTCGGGCCAGCCAGGCTGGCCCGTCTCTATTGCCGCTCTGGCAACTGAATACCTAACCGTTGCAGACGACGATACAGTGTCATGCGGCTGATACCGAGCTGGCGTGCCGCAGCGCTGATATTCCAGTGCACCGTGCGCAGTTGACGCAACAACGCTTCGTGCTGGTCATCGCTCGCAGGCGGCTGGAATGGCGCGACAAAGCACAGCGTATCAGGTAAGTCGTCCCACTCAATGACCCCGCTTTCACACATCGCCAGCGCGTACTGCAACGCATGATTAAGCTCACGCAGGTTCCCCGGCCAGCGATAATTGACCAGCGCCTGACGTGCCCGATCGCTGAGTTGCGCCCGCCCTGCCAGCATCTGCTCAATCAGCCAGTTGATATCTTTCCGTTCCCGCAGTGGTGGCAGGTGAACGCAGGCGCCTTGCAGGCGGTAAAGCAAATCTTCGCGGAATAACCCGTCAGCGACCCGTTGCGCCAGTGGATGGTGCGAAGCCGACAGCACGCGGATATCCACCTTTTGCGGCTGCCGCGCCCCAATGGGCGTCACTTCCTGCTCGGACAGCACGCGCAGCAGACGTGTCTGCATCTCCAGCGGCATATCGCCGATTTCATCCAGAAACAACGTACCGCCCTCGGCTGCCTGGATCAGGCCACGTCGCGCTTTACTCCCCGCCCCGGAAAAGCTGCCGGGCAGATGGCCAAACAATTCGCTTTCCAGCAGGCTGGCGGGGATTGCCGCACAGTTAACTGCAACGAATGGGCCTTTGCATCGTGGGCTGGCCTGATGAAAAGCGCGGGCAAAATACTCTTTACCGCTACCGGTTTCCCCCTGCACCAGCACATGCAGCGATGAGTCGAGCAAACGCGTGGCACGGCGCAGCTGTTGATCAAGTTGCGGGTCGCCACCGCTTAACGCGGCGAGTTTTGGTGACAACGTCACGCCTGTTGCGGGCGTTGGCCGCACCGGGTGTATTGTCTGCGCATAAAAACGCTGCTGTCCGCTGATATCTTCCAACTGCGGGGTATAAAGCAACTGTTCCATCGGGCCGGGAAACAGCGCGGAGAGCGGTAACCCAAGCGGTTGTGGGTGCGCTTTCAGCCAATGCCTCGCCGCCGGATTCAGTCCTGTCAGACGACCATGCGCATCAAACGCCAGCAAAAACTCCGGTTCGATATCATGCCAGGCAGGATTGCGGCTCAGCTTCAGCACCCAGTCGTGACGATGGCGGTGCAGCAACCAGGCATTTTCGATTTTCTGTGCCTGCTGCTGTGCCAGTTGCATCACCAGATGCTGGCTGGTACGCGGCTGAGGTGAGGTCAGCGCAGAAATATCGAGTACCGCCTGGAGATCCCCCTGGGAATCGAACAACGGCACGGCGCTGCACGTCAACGGAATATGAGTCGCATCAAAATGGTCAGTTTGATGGATGGTGATGGCCTGCCGCGTGGCAAGCGCCGTACCCACGGCACAGGTGCCGGATAACGCTTCTGACCACTGCGCGCCAAGAAACAGCCCCGCGCGCCGCAAGCTGATTTCTGCGTTAACGTCGCCAAGATAATCAACGGCAACGCCCTGGGCATCGGCCAGCAGCAAAATGTAACCGGCCGGGGCAATCTGCTGATAAAGCTTATCCAGGCCCGGCTGCGCGACAAACCGCAGTTCTTCCAGCTGTTGACGATGCTCACGCAACTGCCCCGCAGGGAGAATACGCGCTTCCTGCAAACGGCTGGGATCGAGGCCGTGGTGATTGACACAGCGTAACCAGGATGCCTGAACGGCATCACTGCCTTGCGGATTCAACACCTGCGCCGTCGTCGCCTGCTCGACGCTGGCAACCACGTTGGCGATATGTTCGCGCTGGCTCAGATTCACAGCCTTTCTCCTGCGTTACACCCCGGATAAGTGGAGCCACAGCATAGCGAATTAACACCTAATTAACAGATCTGGCGTAGAAAAATGTCACCTGGCACGAAATAACCCTAAATCGGAACTTAATCCGCTACAGAGGGAATTATGGCGCTTTCACACGAACTGATGTTGATCTACACCACCTATTTTGTGGCTACTGCCAGCCCGGGTCCGAGCAACATGGCGATTATGGGCCCAGCGATGAAACAGGGGCGTGGTGCGGCCCTGGCACTGGCGGGCGGTGTGATTGGTGGCTCGATGCTGCTGGCGCTGGAGATCGGCGGCGGGTTGTATCTGCTGTGGCTGGCAAGCGTCGCGGCGCGATCTATCGCGCTGTTTTTCACCCACACGATAAATCGCGCCGCGACGAATTTTGTTTAAATCAGGAATTGCCCGGCTTGCTGTCGGCCACTTCACTGAACGCCGGTTTCTGTTTGGACACAGAATAAACGACGTTTTTCGGACCTTTAGGATCGGTTGTCACGTCCACAGACTGAATTGTCACACGGCCAAAACCAAACAGCGTCTGCACGTAGCCACCGATTTTGTGTTTACCGGCTGAAACGTGGATCAATTTATCTTCGCCTTTCGTCAACAGACCGGCGTCCTGACCATCTACCGTCACATAAATCGCAGAACCATCATCGGTACGTGTCACTTCATGGGTAACGTTGATGATGGTCGGGCCTTGCTCGAACGGCGACGCGATATCATTCGTGGAGATAGGGGCCGGAGTCGTAGTCGACGCAGTGTTGCTGGTGGCGTGGCGCGCGCAACCAGTCAGTAATGTCGCAGCCATCAGGCTGGCAAGTGTAAGACGCGAAAACATCGTGACGAAAAACCTATTCTGAATAAGAAGCATTTATTTTAGCGTGTGACGAGAAGTGATGACAGTCACACAATTCCAGTATTTTCCGAATTCAGACGCAATCCGAACAGTTCATCGCACGCAATGCCAAAAGGTGGCGGTTTTCCCGCCACCTGCTGACACGAGATGATTGCGTGATACATCACGCCGCTACTGCAACGCGTAACGCGTCATCGGTGCCACCTGCTGAATCAGCCCATTCGCTTTCATATATTGCGCGAAAGCCTGATAACGCTGCGTATCCAGCGTTGCGCTGTGGCTGGCAAAATACGGCAACGTCGCCTGCCAGCCCTGACGATTCAGTGGCGTATTCAGTTCAGGATATTGCTTAATAAACGCCTGCCATGCCTGCTCAGGGTGTGCGCGTAACCAGGCGACACCGGCATCCAACCCGCGCAGAAACGCCGGGATACGTTTATCCTGCGCCGCCGTTTTCTGATTCGCCAGAATGATCAATTCGTCATAAGCCGGAACGCCAAAATCTTCCGGCTTAAAGACTACCGGCTTCGCGCCTTTGTCTTGCAGCTCCAGCAACTCATAGTTGCGGTACACCGTCATGGCCCCGTCAATTTTGTGCGTCAGCAGCGCCGACACCGCATCCATATTAAGGTTGATCAGTCTGACCGAATCCGGGTCAACCCCCTGCGATTTCAGCATGTTGCGAATAGCGACATCCTCAAAGCCAGGGATGGCATAACCGAGCGATTTCCCGGCAAAATCCTTGAGTGAATGGATATCAGCGGAAACGGTGGTCAGAGTGTTTAACGGCTGATTGATCAGCGTACCCACGCGAATGACCGGGACGTCTTTATCCACCAGCGTGTAGAGCTGCGGTTGATAGCTGATCGCCAGATCGGCCTTACCGGCCGCCAGTAGCAAGGGCACTGAAGCGGAGTCAGCCGGGGCGATCATCTCCACATCCAGCCCCTCTTTTTTAAACGCGCCGCTGTATTGCGCGGCAAAAATGGCCGCATGATTCGGGTTAACGAACCAGTCGAGCAGCAACCGAACTTTTTCGTTCGCCTGAGCAACGCTGGAGGTCACCAGCAGTAATAACGCGGTTATCACCGTACCGAGGTTTTTCAAAATGCATCCTTATGTTGAGTGCCAGAGGGTTTTCTTACGTAGCAGGGCGACGCCGCCAGACAACAGCAACGCCAGAATCAGTAACAACAACAGCGCGGCGAAGCTGGTGGCGGTTTCCAGCCGGGCGTTGGACTGCATCATCAGGTAGCCCAGTCCTTCGCTGGCCCCTACCCATTCGCCAATCACCACGCCAATCGGCGCCAGCACCACCGCCATCTGTAAACCGGAGAAAAATTGCGGCAGCGCAGCGGGCCAGCGCACCTGCCAGAACAGGCGAAAGCGTGAAGCATTGAGGGTTTGCGCCAGCTCCAGCCAGCCCGGCGGTGTGCGGCACAGGCCATCAAACAAGGAGAGACACAGAGGAAAGAACAGGATCAACGCCGCCACCACCACTTTGGACGCGATGCCAAACCCCAGCCACAGCACCAGTAGCGGGGCCAGCGCAAACACCGGAATCGCCTGGCTGGCGGTGACCAGCGGAAACAGCAAGCGGCGTATCGTTGGACTTCCCGCCATCAGCACGGCAAAAACTATCCCCGCACCGACGCCCAACAACAGCGCCAGCACCATTTCCGCCAGGGTACATAACAAGTGATGCCACAGCAGCGCGCGATGCAGCCACAACGCCTCCAGCACCGCCTGCGGCGCGGGCAACAGAAAATTTGGCACGCCACTGTGGCGCGCCAGCAGCCAGGCGCATAACAACACCGCCAATAAGTAAATGGCGCTAAACAGATTTTTCTTCATCTTGATTCAATCGGGTAAACAACTGGCCCTGCGCCTGCAACAGGCCGGGATCATCGATCGTGCGGGGAGCCGCGCCGTCTGGCACCGGCCAGGCTTCGATCCGCAACGGCTGGCCACTCAGCAGCAGAATGTCATCCGCCATGCGGCAGGCTTCCAGCGGGTCATGCGTCACCAGCAGCACGGTTTTCCCCTGCAACAACGTCGCGGTCAGCGTTTGCAGGCTGAGTTTGGTCATCACATCCAGAGTGGCAAAAGGTTCATCCATCAGTACCACATCGCGTTCGGCGTACAGGGTGCGCGCCAGCGCCACGCGTTGCCGCATACCGCCAGAAAGCGTCTCGGGCCGGGCATGAGCAACATCGGCCAGTTTGACCTGCTCCAGCAGATGCAAGGCCCGTGCGCGGTCTGGCTTTTCGCCATTCAGCCGTGCAACCAACATCACGTTGTCCTGCACCGACAACCACGGATAGAGCAAATCCTGCTGCCCCATCCAGGCCACGCTGTCGCTGATGCCACGTATGCTGCCCTGTTGCGGTTGCAGCAAACCGGCCACCAGACGCAGCAAGGTACTTTTGCCAATGCCGCTGCGCCCCAGCAACACCGTGGTTTTACCGCCACGCAGCCGCAAATCGAGGTGCTGACATAGCGGGTGCCCTCCCCAGCTAAAACTGAGATCGTGCAGCGTAATATCCGGGTTCATGGTCGATTGGCCGCCAGAATCGCCAGTCGGGTGCAGCCACGCTGCGCCAGCGCGCTTGCCGCCTGGGCAGCACGAATGCCGCTGGCGCACACCAGCACAATGCGCCGATCAGCAGGTGGCTGCCAGGCGTCAAGTTGTTGTGGCAGAATGCGTTGCGCCCAGGCCGCCACGCTAACCGGGGCTTCCTCGCGACTCCGCAACTCGACAATGCAATCTTCAGCGCTGAGAAGTCGGGTATCAATAAAGGGCACGCCAGGTTGATCCGGCTCGCCTGCGCCATCAAAACGGAACTGGCGAAAATGCCAGTGCACAAAATCGCAGTTGACCAGGCAACCCAGCGGCGAAGGTGCAAACCCCAGCAACACACTGAGTGCCATCTGCGCCTGTAACGCCCCGAGCGCGGCGACGGCCGGTCCCATCACGCCTGCGGTGTTGCAGTTGGCTGCACTGGTGGGTAAACATGGAAATAGCGCGCGGTAACTCGGTGCTGAGCCGCAAAATCCGCCGACATAACCCTGTCGCCCCAGTACCGACGCGCTGATCAAAGGGATACCCAATGGATGGCAGGCATCGGACAGTTGATAGGTCACGGCGAAGTTATCCGCTGCGTCGATCACCAGATCGATATTATGTAGCGCCTGCTGCACATTGCTGGCGGTTAAGGACAACGGCAACGGCTCCACCCGCACCAGTGGGTTACGCCGCAGCAACGCGCGCTGCGCGCTGGTGACTTTAGGTTGCGCCACATCCTGCATATCAAACAGCGTCTGACGGTGCAGATTGTGCAGCGCCACCTCATCGTCATCGTACAGGCGGATATAACCGACACCCGCTCCCACCAACAACGGCAGGAGCGTGGAACCCAGCCCACCCGCGCCCACCACCAGCACCCGAGCCTGACTCAGCCGCTGCTGCCCCTGCTCGCCAATCTCTGGCAACATCATCTGACGTTGGTAGCGATCCATGATTACCCCTCTCCGCCGAAAGTCGCCAGGCCAAAGATCGGCGTGGAGGCGGCAGCCATATCGCGTTTCTCCATCAGGCCACCGTCATGGGCAGCTTTTCCTGCCTCGATCGCCTGGCGAAAGGCTCCTGCCATCCGCACCGGGTCACCCGCTTTAGCCACTGCGGTATTGAGCAGAATGGCATCGAAACCCAGCTCCATTGCCTGTGCTGCCTGCGAGGGGGCACCGATGCCCGCATCGACAATTAACGGAACATCACGGAACCAGGCCCGCATCGCGCGCAGGCCATCAATGTTACGTAGCCCCTGACCGGAACCGATGGGTGCGCCCCACGGCATCAGCACTTCGCAGCCGGCTTCAAGCAATTTTTCACCGACGATCAAATCTTCAGTGGTGTAGGGGAATACCTGAAAGCCATCGGCGCAAAGGATGCGTGCCGCTTCCACCAGCGCGAAGGGATCAGGTTGTAGCGTGTCGGCATGGCCGATCACCTCCAGCTTGATCCACGGGGTGTTAAACAATTCACGCGCCATCTGCGCTGTGGTCACGGCTTCCTGCACCGTGTGGCACCCGGCGGTGTTCGGCAGCACGCGTACATCCAGTTGCGCAAGTAGTTCACGGAAGGCGGCCCCAGCGGCCCCTTCACGCCGCAGACTGACGGTAATGATCTCGCTGCCGCCAGCCGCAATCGCCTGCTGCAAAATTGCCGGTGAGGGATAACCTGCGGTACCAAGCAGAAAGCGGGATTGCGGTTCAAAGCCATAAAACATCATTAGCCCCCCTGCATCGGTGATAACACTTCGAGCTGACAACCCTCTTCCAGTTGCTGACTGTCGTAGCGGGATTTGGGGACAAAAGTACCGTTGTAGGCGGTTGCCACGCAGGCCACGTCAATCTGCTGCTCACGCAGCAGTTCGGTCAGGGTACGGGCGGCCGTCAGCACCGGGCGACCGTTAAGCTGAATATTCATGAAGTTGTTCCGAAGTTAAACGCTGCATCAGTTGTTCCGCCATCAGCGGAGCCAGCAGGAAGCCGTGGCGGTACATCCCGTTAAGGTAAAATGTCCCGTTTTGATAGTGAATTTCCGGCAGATTTGCCGGATACGCCGGACGCAAACCGCTGGCGCTTTCGACAATACGCGCTTCGGCCAACGCCGGGTGGATGGCCCAGGCCGCGCTCAGCAACTCCATCATGGCACGGGCGCTGATCGGGCTGGCATCATGGCTTTCGACCATAGTTGCACCGAGCATAAAATGGCCGCCGCGACGCGGCACCAGATAGCAGGGAAAGCGCGGATGCAGCAGACGAATCGGGCGTGAGAAGCGCACCTCATCGCTGTGTAAAATCAACATCTCGCCCCGCACCGCCCGCAGGCCCGGCAACGCTGTTGCCGCATGGATGCCCCGGCAATCAATCACCTGCCCCGACGGCTTCCCGTGGTGAAAAGCCACCCCACGTTGCTGCAACTTTTCACGCATTTCATTCAGTGCCAGGCGAGGATCGAGATGCCCCTCCTGCGCAAAAAACAGACCACGGGCAAAGCGCCCGGCGAGGGCTGGCTCCACGTCTGCCGGATCAATCCATTGATGTTGTTCGGTCATGCGGGCAAAGCGGTTCAGTTCCTGGCTGTCGCGTGGTGGTGCCACCACCAGCGTGCCCTGATGTTCAACGCAACTGACGCGTTGTTGCCACCAGGCTGCGGAGTGCTGCCCCAGCTCAATGACGGCGCGTGGTGCGCTTTCTGCTTCACACCAGGGTGCGAGCATACCTCCGGCAAACCAGGAGGCGGGCTGACGCGCGTCATCGCTAATCACTTCAAGCTGTTCACCGCGTTCGGCGAGTAAGGTCGCCACACACAGGCCCGCAACACCGCCACCGAGTACAGACCAGCGGCTCATAGCGGGTATTCCGTAATACAAAGGGGAGAATTCACATCGGCCTCTCAGTTTTCGCACTGAGACCCGGGATACAGGAGGAGGGAAATGACACGCGCAACGGAAAAACGTCCCGATGTCAGACAGCCGAAATGACAGGCTGTCAGTCTTCCTACGCCAGTATCAACTGGGTCAGGTTCAAAGGGTCGCTAAGCCGCGCAGTGCGCTTTTAGCCTCTCAGTCTCTTGAGCGAGACTCCCCCGACGCGTCTATTTGTATTGCAGCCGCCAGGCTACGTCAAGTGTAAGCCCGGCAACAAAGCCTAACCTTTAAAAATTCCCTGTTTCAGGTTCATCCATTTTTCTCCATGATTTGCGCGTATTCTCGTCCCCTCATCCTGAAATCCGGCAGGTAAATTATGTGTGCTGATTCAATCATTTCAGCCATTCTGGTGTGTATATTCGGCGTGATCATTTTGTGGGTGGTGTTCTGCCCCTGAGCCGTCAGGCAAAATAAGAGTAGCGATGCCAGGTGAGCAGCGGAATTTTGCTGTCACTGAACGACTGACCGCTGCCCGGCTGTTGCAACAGGGCGAGGCACAGATCGATCTCCCGACGAATATCATGGCCGAGCACCAAATCCAGGGTGCCGTTCTCCAGCAGCAGTCGGCTCGCTTCACTCAATTCATGGCCGATAAATATCACCTGATCCTGTACGCCAAAATCGGTTAACGCGCGCGCCACCCCTTCGTTACCGCCTGCGGTGTTGTAGATCCCTGCCAACGGGTTCCCCCGCTCCAGCCATTTTTTTACGCTGAGATACGCGGTTTCCGCTTCGTCGTTAATGTTGACGCGATCACGAATGGTTAACCAAGGGAATGCCTCGCGCAACACGCGGCGAAAGCCAATCTCACGCTCCTCCTGGGTACGATAGGTCGAACTACAAATCAGCAGAATATTGCCCGATTGCTGTGCGGGCAGCATACGGCCCATAAACCAGCCCGCAGTGGCTCCGGCAGCGACCTGATCGATACCCACATAGGCGCTGCGCCGCGAATTGGGCAGATCGCTGGTCAGACAAATGACCGGGACCCCATCATCAATCGCCGCTTTAACCGCACGATTTATTTTTACCTCATCGCGACACACCAGGATGATGCCGCTACTGGTGGCGGCTCGCCGGGTAATCAGTTGGCTGAAGCGTTCGGCATTGAATTGCACGTTCGGCACGCTATCGAGGCTGAAATGGAGCTGGGGATAATCATTGATAGCAGCGCGTACCTGTTGCTCCACCTGATGGAGAAAACTGGAACCGGATTCGCAAATAATCGCAATGCGCGTTCTGTTAGCACTCGGGTTGCCGGTATCTGCGTTCAATCCCAGCCGCTGCATCGCGTCTGCCACTTTTTTGCGCGTCACTTCCCTTACGCCTTCGCGACCATTCAGCACCCGGTCAACGGTGGCGGGACTGACGGCAGCTTCCTGCGCGATTTGTTTGATCGACGGCGATTTCCAGTGATGTTGCTTCATGGCATGTCCTGATGTCATCTACCTCACAGGCAATCAGTATCCGTACATCCTGGCAAAAAGCCAAATCCATCAAGCGCATGAAATACAACTAATTATTCACATTTGATGTTAGTTACATCAAAAAAGCCTGTGATCTACCTCATCAATTCATCACGCCGCCGGGGCTTTGTTTTGACTTGATCTGCACCCGCATCGATTAATAACGCCACAACCTTTCTACCCCCGAGGAATAACCAATGCTGAATGTCGCTTTATTGGGTGCCGGTCGTATCGGCCAGATCCACGCAGGAAATATCGCCGCCCATCCGCAGTGTCGGCTGGCGTATGTTATGGATGTCTATGCTCCGGCAGCGACAGCGTTGGCCGAGAAGTATGGCGCGACAGTTGCCGACCTCGCCACCATCCTGGCAGACAGCAGCATC
Organism: Pantoea phytobeneficialis; assembly: GCF_009728735.1. NCBI lineage: Bacteria > Pseudomonadati > Pseudomonadota > Gammaproteobacteria > Enterobacterales > Erwiniaceae > Pantoea > Pantoea phytobeneficialis. Next base: position 177,527 of record NZ_CP024637.1, on the reverse strand, counting down.
GATCTGGTGGCGATTTGCAGTGCCACCAACACCCATGCCGATTTGATTGAAGCCGCCGCGAGAGCGAACAAAGCCATCTTCTGTGAAAAACCGGTCGATCTCAGCCTGGCGCGCGTGCAAAGCTGCCTTGCCACGGTGCGGGAAGCAGGTGTGCCGTTGATGATTGGTTTTAACCGCCGTTTTGATCCCAGCATGGCACACCTGCAATCCAGCCTGCGCGCCGGGGAGATTGGCAGCACCGAGCTGGTGACCATCAGCTCGCGCGATCCGGGTGCACCACCGCCGGAATACGTGAAAGTCTCCGGTGGCTTGTTCCGCGATATGACGATTCACGATTTTGATATGGCACGCTGGTTACTGGATGAGGAACCCGTCTCGGTATATGCCTCCGCTTCAGCGTTGGTTGATCCCCAAATCAAAGCGGCAGGCGATGTCGATACCGCCGTGGTCACCCTGACCTGTGCCAGCGGCAAAATGGCAGTGATCACCAACAGCCGTCGCGCCAGCTATGGTTACGATCAACGCATTGAGGTCCACGGTAGCGAGGGGATGTTAGCAGTGACCAATCAACTGGAAAGTCAGTTGGTGAAATCGGTGGCGATGGGGGTCGTGGCGCAAAAACCGCAGCACTTTTTCCTGCAACGCTACGCCGAAGCCTATCGCAACGAGTTAGCGACCTTTATTGAGGCACTGGCAAAAGGGGAAGGAGAATACCCGAGTGGGAATGATGGCTTGCAGGCCCTGCTGCTGGCTGATGCGGCGCTGGCATCGTTGAAAACCGGTAAACCGGTAGCACCGGCATCGTTGTTATAAGCGATAAAATTTTGCACCTATGTAGCGGCGCGATTTATCGCGCAAAAAATTTTGCACCTATGTAGCGGCGCGATTTATCGCGCAAATGAGAACAGAGGAGGCCATCAGGCCTCCCCTTTATAACTTAACGCTGAGGATGATTCACTTCCAGCGGACGCAGATCAAACACCAATACTTCCGCATCTTTGCCGTTAGCGAATTGCAGCGCGGTTTCGTTACGTACGCGCGCACCGTCTCCGGCGTTAAACACCACACCGTTCACTTCGATGCTGCCGCGCGCCACATGGATGTAAGCATAGCGGTCGGCATCCAGCGCCAGGGTCTGCTGCTCGGCACCATCAAACAATCCGGCATAGATACGGATATCCTGGCGGATACTCAGCGAACCGGCATCACCCTCGGGCGATACAATCAGACGCAGCTGACCACGTTTGTCACCTTCAGCCACCGAAATCTGCTGGTAGCCAGGCTGGGTGCCGCGTTCTGCCGGTACGATCCAGATTTGCAGGAAATGCACGTTTTCCGCTTTAGAGTGGTTAAACTCGCTGTGCGTCACACCGTTACCGGCGCTCATCAACTGCACGTCACCGGGGACAATCACTGAACCGGTGCCCATAGAGTCTTTATGCTCCAGCGCGCCTTCCAGCACATAAGAGATAATCTCCATGTTGCTGTGCGGATGCGCACCAAAACCGCGACCCGGTGCCACCTGGTCATCGTTAATCACCAGCAAATCTGAGAAACCGGTTTGTTTCGGGTCCCAGTAGTTAGCGAACGAGAAGGTATGGCGTGAATGCAACCAGCCGTGGTCACCAAGGCCGCGCTGGGCTGACAATCGTTGTTCAATCATGGTCTGCTCCTCAAATTTGTTGGTGGAAGACGATTTCGCTTCCTGATGGGACTCAGTATACGTAAACTGAAACGCCCAACAATGCGTTGCATTGACAATGACTGTCACTAATAAGTGGACAATATGCAGATAGATGACCTGCGCATTTATGTCGCCGTAATTAAAGCCGGTAACTTCACTGCGGCTGCCGAGCAGTTGATGCTTTCCAAACAATATGTCAGCCGCCGCATAGCCGCGCTGGAGGAGTCACTCGGGGCGCGCCTGCTCAATCGCAACACGCGCAAGTTGTCGGTGACAGATAACGGCCAGCTGTTTGCCCGCCATGCGCAGCGCATTCTGGATGATGTGCAGGAAGCGGAGTTGGCGGTATCCGGACGCCGTCAGGTGCTCCAGGGCAGTTTTCGTCTGAGCGTGCCGATGTCATTTGGTATCAGCCATCTTTCGCCCTATATCGCTGAATTTCTCAGCCTGCATCCGGCGTTGCAATTCCAGGTGGAGCTGGCAGACCGCTATGTCGATATGATTGGCGAAGGTTTTGATATGGCGATTCGCATCGGGACCCTGCCCGACTCCACCCTGATTGCCAAAAAGTTGGGTGAGTTTCGCCGGGTGATTTGTGCCAGCCCGCGCTACCTGCAAGGAGCCGATGCACCACGTAAACCTGACGATCTGCTCGATCACGCCTGTCTGCGCTATGGTCGCGAGAGCCAGACCGGCTGGGAACTGTTCCGGGGTGAACAGCGTGAGGTGATTAACGTGCAGGGACCGATGGTCAGCAACAACGGGGAGATGCTGCGCGATGCAGCGATGGCCGGGCTGGGACTGATTCTGTTACCTGAATTTATCGTCGCTCCTGCCCTCGCCAGTGGCGATTTAGTGACGGTGCTGGATGACTGGCACCCTTCTTCGTTGAGCCTGAATGCGTTGTATCCGCAGCATCGTCAGCGTAGTGAGGTGAACCGGGTTTTTATGGCGTTTTTGCAGCAGAAGCTGGCTTAAACGTAGCTATAATTCCGTAGCGGCGCGATTTATCGCGCGCCTTTGACATCATGAACGCGGACTGAATGCGCGATAAATCGCGCCGCTACGAATATCATCGCGTTTGCTTTGCCAGCAGCGCCGCGCCCCGCATCCCGCCATCATGGGCAAAGCGTCCCGGCACCACCAGCGGCTGGGTGCTACGGCGCAACACATACCCTTGCACCACGTCATCCAGCGCAGCAATCAATGGCGTCACAGATGCCAGCCCGCCGCCGACCACCACCACCGATGCGCCGGTCATATTGATACAGTACGCCAGCGGTTGCCCCACCAGTTGCAACCAGGCGCTGATGGTTTTCTCCGCCAGCGCCTCCTGTTGTTGCCAGCGCGCGATAATATCGATACTGGTCGCCATTTCGCCATGCAACACCCGGTGCAGATTCTCCATGCCGCGAGCACCGCCCCAGCTATCCAGACACCCTTTTTGTCCACAGGGACAGGACAAACGGGGCAGGCGATGCCACTCACCGGCAATTTCTACCTCGGTCAGGGCGATCGGGCCATGTCCCCATTCACCGGTTAAACCATTTTGCCCGATGATAATGCGGCCATCAGCCACCAGACCACCACCCACGCCAGAACCCAGGATGGCACCAAACACCACCTTATGCCCCTTTCCCGCCCCGGCTAAGGCTTCCGCCAGGGTGAAACAATCAGCGTCGTTATGCACCACTACCTGACGTTGCAATTCAACGCTCAACTCCTGCGCCAGTTTACGTTGATGAAAGGCCGGAATATTGCTGGCAAAGATTTCACCGCTATCCGGTGTGACAATACCGGCAGTGGAGATCGCCACCGGGCTGCTGGCGCTAAAATGCGCGTGATGCTGCTCGATCATGCTGCGCATCAGCCGGATAAATTCAGGCCAGGCGCTGGTCGGCATCTTCTCCTGACCGAGCAAGGTCAGTTCACCGTCTCCCTGCACTTTCCCCAGTTTGATAAACGAACCTCCTAAATCGAAACAAATCACTGTATTCATAAACGCTTATCCATCACATCGCGTAAGCCGTCACCCAGCACGTTAAAGCCGAGTACGGTAATCAAAATCGCCAGACCAGGGAAAAGTGACACGTAGATATTCAGACCGAGAAAATTGCGACCATCGCTCATCATGGTGCCCCATTCCGGCATGGGGGGCTGCACCCCCAATCCCAGAAACGACAGGCTGGCGGCAGAGAGTACCACCGCCCCCGCCGTCAGGGTGGATTGCACAATCAGCGGGCCAATCGAGTTACGCAAAATATAGTGGGTGATAATGCGCGGATAGCGCACTCCCAGCATATGCGCCGCCTCGATATACTCCATATTTTTCAGTCCCAGCGTCAGATTGCGGCTCAGACGTGCATACACCGGGATGGAGAACAACGAGATGGCGATCAGCATATTGGTTAAGCCTTCGCCCAACACGCTGACAATCAGAATCGCCAGTACGATACCGGGAAAGGCGAAGATGATGTCCATCAGCCACATGATTGCCGCATCCAGTTTACGCCCCGCCAGACCCGAGATAATGCCAAGCGGAATACCGATCACCATCGAAATCGCCACGCTCAGGCACACCTCAAACAGCGAGATACGCGCGCCAAAAATCACGCGCGAGAAAATATCCCGACCATAATCATCAGTGCCAAACCAGTGGGCGGCGGAGGGAGCCTGTAAGGTGTTGAGCAGATCCTGTTCAATCGGGTCCCAGTGGGTGATCCAGGGAGCAAGCAACGCAGCCAGCACCACCAGCAACACCAGCCCGCCCCCGATCGCAATTGACGGATACATCGCCAGAAAGTGCAGCAATTTTCTGCTGCGCGAGCGACGCGGCAGCACGGTCGTTTCGAAGCTGTTCATCAGTCGAACCTTATTTTCGGATTCAGCAACCCGATGAGGATCTCACCCACCAGGTTCATCAGTACCACACCGGTCACCGCCACCAGCGTCACCCCCTGAATTACCGGGTAATCACGATAGCGCACTGAATCCACCAGCAAACGGCCAATGCCTGGCCAGTTGAACACCGACTCCGTTACGACCGCCCCGCCAATCAGGCTACCGAAGTTTAATGCCACAATGGTAACGATGGGGATCAATGCGTTACGCAGGGCATGCTTCCAGTGAATGCTGCGTGCCGATAACCCTTTGGCTTTGGCGGTGCGGATATAATCCTGACTCAATACATCAAGCATGCTGGAGCGTGTCATACGGGCGATCATCGCCATTGGCAAAATCGCCAGCGTCACCGTCGGCATAATGTAGTTGCGCCACGAATCCGCCCCCAGCAATGGCAGCCAGCCAAGTTGCACCGCGAAATAGTTCATCGCCAGCAATGCCAGCCAGAAGTTGGCAATCGAGGCTCCGGCAATGGTCAGCACCATCACCACCTGATCCGGGATACGCTGACGATAGATTGCCCCGGTCATTCCGGCGGGGACACCGATGGCGATGGCCAGCAGATAGGCCAGCGCCGCCAGCGACAAGGTATAGGGCAAGCGTTCACTGATTTCAGTCATCACCGGACGCTGCGACTGCAACGACATGCCAAGATTGCCGTGCAACGCTTCCAGGGCAAATTTGGCATATTGCAGCGGCAGCGGCTGATCCAGACCCAGCCGGATGCGCATATTATCCACCGCTTCCTGCGGCGCTTCCGGCCCGGCCATCAGGCGTGCCGGATCGCCCGGCAACGCGCGGATGGCGATAAACACGATGATTGACACGCCAAAGATAATCAGCGGCAGTGACAGCACCTTTTTCGCGACATAGGCTTTCATAACGGATTGCCCTGGGTAGCGACGCGACTTATCGCGCGGGTTTTAAAATAGCGCGATAAATCGCGCCGCTACGAGATGTGGCTGGCCCTGGATTAATTTTTTACCGCGTCGCGCACCACCAGCTGACCGCCGGGCTGCATGGTGACTCCACTGATATTTTTTCGCGCGGCATAAAGATCATCCTGATAAAACAGCAACACTTGCGGGGCGAGGCCGCTGATGCGCTTTTGCGCCTCGAAGTACAACGCCTTGCGTTTGGCGTCATCCATCGTCGACGCCGCAGTGTCGATCAGATCATCGGTTTGCTTATCGGTGAAAAAGCCTAAGTTGGCACCGCCAGGCGCAAAGCTGTTGGTGTGGTACAGCGGGCGCAGTTGCAGGTCGGAGCCATAGAGACCGGAGGACCAGGACGCCAGTACCGCATCGGTGCCCTGCGCCGCTTTCTCTTTACCATCGGCAAAAGCCGCTTTGGTCCAGACGCCGCTTTCCATCTGGCGCACATTGAGTTTCACCCCCACCTTAGCCCACATGCCTTGTAACACCTGCGCGGTACGCGCATCGGGTGCCTGTACGGCAATCGACATGGCAAAACCGTCGGGATAACCCGCCGCTTTCAGCAGATCTTTGGCTTTTTGCACATCATACGGGTAATCATGCAGGTCTTTATCGTAGTTGGCATCGACCGGGGCCAGTGCCGAGTTGGCAGGTTGCGCGTAGCCAAACATCACCGCTTTACTCAACGCCGGCTGATCGGTGGCGAAGTTCAACGCCTGACGCACGCGGACATCGCTTAACGCTTTACTTTGGGTATTCAGATCAACCCAAAACACGGCGGCACCCGGTGATTGTTTCAGGTTAACGTTGGGATTGTTTTTTAACATGCCCGCAAATTGAGGCGGCACCGGGTTAATAATATCGACCTGCCCGGATTGCAACGCCATATTCATCACCGAAGGCTCGCTGCTCCATGTCCATTTAATTTCGTCCGGGCCGGATGATTTACCCCAGTAGTCCGGGTTCTTTTTCTCCAGCACAAATTCACCCGATTTGTATTGCACCAATTTATACGGCCCGGTGCCATCGGCTTTATTATTAATACTGCCCGCTTTATCCGCCTGTGGACTCACCATTAAGCCCGGCCCCGAAGCCAGAATGGTTAAAAATGCCGGGTTTATTTTCTTCAGCTGAAAAGTCACCGTCAGATCGTCGATTTTCTTCACATCCTGAACAAAGGTGCGAATTTTACCGCTGGCCGCCAGACCACGTTTGGTATCGAGATGGCGCTGGAAGTTTTCCACCACCGCATCGGCATTAAACGGCGTGCCATCATGGAATTTCACGTTCGGGCGCAGTTTGAATGTCCAGTTCAGGCCGCTGGCATCCGTGCTCCAGGACAACGCCAGTGCCGGGACAATCTTTCCGTCATCACCGAGACGCGTCAGGCCTTCGTACATCGGATCCAACACGGTACCGGTAAAGGTGGCGGTCTGGTTGCCCGGATCCATGCTGCGCGGAGGTTCGTTCTGCATAATAACCAGTTGGCTGGCAAAGGCGGAGGCGCTGGCAAATAACGACATCATGCAGCCCGCGAGAGTAATGACTCTGAAACGCTTAAGTGTGCTTTCCATGAAGGCCCTCAGATACGATCGGTGAATTAACCGCGTTATATAAGGCATACTTCATAAACAAAAGCCAATATGTTAGTTCATATATTTTACTTATATCTCGATCCAGGTTCAGAAAATTAACTAAATAAACTTGTCTTTGTTTTCATGGCTTATTATTGTCAGTTCATCACTGCCTTGTTTTGAGGTCCTGCATGCTCAATGCCCATCAGCAACAAATTATCCGTCTGCTTATCGCGTCACATGGCATGAGCCGCACCGCTATCGCGCAGAACATGAAACTGAGTAAGGCGGCGATTAGCACCCTGATTAAAGAGATGCTGCATGCCGGTTTAGTGGAAGAGAGTATTCCCGAAGCGTCAGGCCAGGGCCGTCCGTCGGTGTTGTTAAAAATGCGTGCCGACAGCGCCTATTTTCTCGGGGCCTCGTTACTCGGCGAGGCCATTACCCTGGTGTTGATTGATATGCATGGACGGGCCCTGGCAAACCGCGTATTGCCACTGAATCTCGATCCTGAGCAATTAACCCACGCGATTGCCGACGCGATCCCCCCACTGGTGGCAGCACAGGGGATTTCCACTGACCAATTGATCGGTCTTGGCGTCACCCTTTCTGGTTTTGTCGATGAACACCAGGCCGTGTGCGTCCAGTCTGCGCTGCTGGGCTGGAAAGACGTGCCGCTGGCGGAGATGTTGAAAGCACGCACCGGGCTGGAGGTATCGCTGGAAAACGATGCCAAGGCTCTGGCGGTCAGCGAGAAAATCTTCGGTCTGGCAAAAAAAGTACGCAACTTCACCCTGATTTCGCACAGCGACGGCATCGGTTCTGCGCATTTTTTTCAGGGGCAACTGCACCGTGGCGCGCATGGCGCAGCCGGTGAAATTGCCCACTGCACCATTGAACCGGGTGGCCGCCCCTGCCGTTGTGGCAAGCGCGGTTGCCTCGATACGCTGGCCTCGTTAACTGCCATCCGCGAAAACATGCGTGACAAGGCGATCGCGGCCCAGACGTTGCCAGAGCTGGAAATCCAGGCGGCGAAAGGCAGCCGCGCGGCCATTGCCATTCTGCACCAGGCGGGGAATGCTCTCGGCCTGGCCATCGCCAATATCGTGCAGATGAACGACCCGGAACTGATCGTCATTGCCCATCATCCCGGTGCGTTTGATGGGTTGCTGCAAACGGTGGTGATGCAGGCAATTGATGCCAATGTCCTGCCCTCCATCATGGGCAAAACACCGATCTCGACCATCGTACTGGACGATGAAAGCTGGGCCAGAGCCGCTGCCAGCGTGGCGGCCTATCGATTCCTCATTCATTTACCCGAGTAGCGGAGGCTGCTATGCGCATTGCTTTTGGTGGTATTCATACGGAGTGCAGTACTTATAACCCGGTGCTGAATTATGCTGATGACTTCCGCATTCTGCGCGGTGATGAATTAACGGCCAGTCCGTACTTTGCCTTTCTGGCCGATTACGATGCCACTTTTCTGCCTACCTTCCACGCCCGCGCCATTGCCGGTGGTCCGGTAGCGCGGGTGACGTACGACGATTTTAAACAGGATTTTCTCAGCCGCCTCGCCGCGCTGCTGCCGGTGGATGGTGTCTATCTGGCGATGCACGGCGCGGTCTACGTTGAAGGGATGGAAGACGCTGAAGGTGACTGGATTACCGCCACCCGCGAGCTGGTCGGCGACGATTGCCCGATCACCGTCAGTTATGACCTGCACGGTAACGTTACTCAACGCATTATCGATGCCATCGATATGTTCTCCACCTACCGCACCGCGCCGCATATCGACGTGGAAGAAACCATGCGTCGTTCGGTGTCGATGTTGGTGAAAAGCCTGCACAGCGGCGTGAAACCCGGCGTGGTTTGGGCACCGATCCCGGTGGTGCTGCCTGGTGAGCGCACCAGTACCGAAGATGAACCGGCGAAAAGCCTGTATGCGCGCCTGCCCGGGATTAACGCCATCGACACGGTGTGGGATGCCTCCCTGATGGTGGGCTACGTCTGGGCTGACGAACCGCGCGCCACCGCAGCGGCGATCATGACCGGCACCGATGCCGATGTGCTGGCGGAACAGGCAGCAAAACTCGCGCTGGCTTACTGGCAGGCACGGGACGAATTCGTGTTTGGCTGTGTCACCGGCAGCACCGAGGAGTGCGTGCGCATGGCGATTGCCAGCCCCACCCATCCGGTGATCCTCGCCGACTCCGGTGACAATCCAACCGGCGGTGGCGTCGGCGATCGCGCCGATATGCTGGCCGAACTGCTCCGTCAGCAGGCGCAAGGGGTGATCGTCGCGGGCATTACCGATAAACCGGCCACCGACGCGGCCTTTGCAGCCGGCCCGGGTGCCACGTTGTCGCTTACCGTTGGCGCCACACTCGATCCTGCTGGCGGTAAAGCCAGCGCCGAATTTGTCGTAAAAAATCTGGTGGATGATGCGCGTTCTATCGCGAAACAAGCGGTGCTGCAAACCGGCGGTATCACCCTGGTGGTGGCCGACCGACGCCGCCCTTACCACAATCTTGCGGACTTCAGCCTGCTCGGCCTCGACCCGGCAAGCGCAAATATTGTGGTGGTGAAATCCGGCTATCTGTCGCCGGAACTGGCCCCCCTGGCAAATCCTAACCTGATGGCGTTGTCGGAAGGGGTGGTTGATCAATACGTTGAGCGGCTGGAGCGTAAGCGCATGACCCAACCGGCTTACCCGTTCGACACCGATTTTGACTTTCTGCCGGTCAGCACCTTATCCGCCCGTTTTGTGCCTGAGACACACCAATGAGCGTGCTGTGCATTGAAAACCTGACGGTGGCATTCCGCCATGATGAGGGCTGGCGTGAAGTGGTCAAAGGCGTCTCATTTGATATTCACGCCGGTGAAACGCTGGCGATTGTCGGCGAGTCCGGTTCAGGTAAAAGTGTCACCTCGATGGCAATTATGCGGCTGCTCAATGCTCGCCATGCGCGGATTAGCGGCAAAGTGCTGCTGAACGGGGTGGATTTACTGGGTTTAAGCGAAGCGGCAATGCGCGATATCCGTGGTAATGCGGTGGCGATGATTTTCCAGGAGCCGATGACCAGCCTGAATCCCTCTTTTACCATCGGCCACCAGATTGCGGAAGCGTTGATAACCCATCGCAAAATCACTAAACGCGCTGCGCGTGAAGAAACCATCCGCCTGCTGGAAAAGGTACGCATCCCTAATGCGGCCAAACGTTTTGATGACTATCCCCACCATTTTTCCGGCGGTATGCGTCAGCGGGTCATGATTGCTATGGCGCTGGCGCTGCGTCCCCGGCTGTTGATTGCCGATGAACCCACCACCGCACTGGACGTCACCATCCAGGGGCAAATTCTCGATCTGATTAAAACCTTGCAGGAAGAGGAAGGCACCGCTGTCCTGTTTATCACCCACGACATGGGGGTGGTGGCCGAGGTGGCGGATCGTACGCTGGTGATGTATCAGGGGGAGAAAGTGGAAAGCGGCACCACCGCCGAGATTTTCTCCGCCCCGGCACAGGCGTATACCCGCAGACTGATCGCCACCGTGCCACAGCTCGGAGCCATGCGCGGGATTGACGGGCCACGTAAGTTTGCTGACGACGCGACAACCACTTACACCCTGCCCTCCGCCTCCGCTCCCCCGCTGCTTTCGGTCAAAAATCTCAGCACCCGCTTTGACATCCGCGAAGGTTTGTTAAGCCGTAAAACCGGTGCTGTCCACGCCGTCGAAAATATCTCTTTTGTGTTGCTGCCGGGTGAGACGTTGTCACTGGTGGGAGAATCCGGCTGTGGTAAATCCACCACCGGGCGTTCCCTCACCCGTCTGACCGCCGCGACATCCGGCCAGATTGAGTTTGACGGCTACGATGTGCTGAACCTTTCCGCCAGCGAATTACGCAAACTGCGTTGTGCGATGCAGATGATTTTCCAGGATCCGTTTGCCAGCCTGAACCCACGTATGTCGGTGGAGGAAGCGTTGATCGAGCCGTATTTGCAGCATCGACTGGGCAGCAAAGCGCAGGCGATTCAGAAAGCCGCCGCATTGATGGAGCGTGTCGGGCTGTCGGCGGCGATGATGAAACGCTATCCGCATGAGTTTTCCGGCGGTCAGCGTCAGCGTATCTGCATTGCCCGTGCGCTAATGCTCGATCCTAAGATGATCATTGCAGATGAGTCAGTCTCGGCGCTGGATGTGACGGTGAAAGCGCAAATCATCAACCTGCTGCTGGATTTGCAGCAAAGCCTGGGGTTGTCGTATCTGTTTATTTCTCACGATATGGCAGTGGTGGAGCGCGTCAGCCACCGGGTGGCAGTGATGTTATTGGGCGAGATTGTCGAGATCGGCCCACGCGCCGCGATTTTCGACAACCCGCAGCATGACTACACTCGCAAGCTGCTGGCATCGGTACCGGTGCCCGATCCCGCCAGACGCCAGTTAAAGCGACAGATTGAGGTCAGCGAGCTGAAAAGCCCGATCCGACCGTTGGATTATGTCCCGGAAACGCGGCGCTATCGCGAAGTTAGCGCCGGACATTGGGTGATGGAGTGAGGGTTTAAGTTATTTTATCATCGATAAATCAAACATCTCTCCGCGGCTAAAGCTCCACTCCTCGGCGCTGGTTTGTTGAATGACCACCATGACGTCATCAGGATCGAGGTTCAGCCGCTGTTGCAGACGTTCACTTAACACCCGGTAAAAGGCGCGTTTTTGCGCAGTCGTTCGCGATTTACCGGCTACCAGGCTAAATAACACGTAGCGATCGCTGCGTCCGCCGCTCAGATAGTGGCGGTCATAAATAAATCGTGTTGCTGGCAGGGTTTCGATGATTTGAAAGCGGTCGGTTGGCGGTACGCTGAATTCCGCCACCAGCACCTCATGCAATGTCTCGGACAAGGTTTGCAAATCTGCGTCACACCAGCCTTCGCGTACCATAATTCGGGTTACGGGCATCAGATGTTCTCCTCATCAAGACAGGTTAAGGCCGCCACGGCGGCGGGCCAACCCGCGTAAAACGCCAGATGGGTGAAGAGTTCTGCCAGTTCGTCGCGCGTCAGGCCATTTTCCGCCGCAAATTGCAGGTGCCAGGGCAGCTGCTGCACCCGTCCCAGCGCCGCCAACGTCGCCAGGGTGATTAAGCTGCGCTCGCGGGGCGTCAGAACCGATCGCTGCCAGATATCACCAAACAATACGTCTTGCGTTAGCTGTGCCAGCTTGGGGGCGACCCGTTGCAGCGAGTCACGATCGAGGGATTTTGCCATCTCTTTTCTCCTTGATTTAACAGACACTCAGTCTCGCGCGCTGCTACAATCCTGAAAATCGCATTATTCAGGACTTATAATCCTGATTTTAAGGATAGTTATGGAAAAGGTTCCGATCTCACTCGACAGCGACGCGTTGCGCAGCTTTGTGCTGGGTATTGAGACAGGTAGCTTTGCGCTGGCGGCGCAGCAGTTATGTCGCTCGACCTCGGCGGTTAGCGCCCAGTTAAAAAAACTGGAGCAACAGTGCGGCACGCCGTTGGTTGAGAAACGTGGCCGCCATCTGGTGTTGACACCCGGTGGCGAGATCCTGATGAGCTATGCGCGTCGTCTGCTGACGCTGAACGATGAAGCCTGGCGCGCAGTACGCGGCGAGTTGTTGCAGGGTGACGTGCGCATCGGCATGCAGGAGGATTTTGGTGAATCGCTGATGCCGGGAATTCTTGGTCCATTCAGTCGTCAACATGCTGGCGTGCGCATTAGCGCGCGCGTCGATCGCAACCAACCGTTGTTGCAGGCGATCGCCACAGACAGCCTGGATATGGCATTGTTGTGGCAGGGGGATAATTTGCCCGCCAGCAGCGAACGCCTGGGCCAGTGCCCCCTGGCGTGGATTGCGGCTGCCGAATGGGATGTGGCTGCGCTGCTGGCTTGTGGTGAACCGTTGCCGTTGGTGATGTTCGAAGCGCCATGCCTGATGCGCACGCGCGCCATTGCTGCGCTGGAGCAGGCCGGAGTGGCGTGGCGTGTGGTGTTTACCAGTCATAGCCTGAGCGGCGTCTGGGCGGCGGTCCGGGCCGGACTCGGCGTCACGCTGCGCAGCCAGATTGGCTTACCCGCCGGATTGCGGGTGATCAACGGACAACTGCCGACGCCAGGAACGCTGGGTATTGCGTTGTTGCAGAAAAATAGCGCAGATCCCGCACAACAACTGCTGGGCCAACTGATGGCCGAGGCGGTCAGCGGTTATCTGCTGTCATAACCTCCGCAGCGGCGCGATTTATCGCCCCGCTGCGAAATTAACCCCCTATTACCTGAGGAGTGTTGTGTGTCTCAGTTCAATCAATACGGTCAACCCATTGGATTTGCCCTGCCAGATTGGCAGCCTGTCGCACGTCCCGCTGCGATCGCCTTAACGGGCCGCTTCTGTACCCTGCAACCTTTGCAAGACGCCCATTGCGCACCCTTGCTGGCAGCCTTTTCTCTGGCCGGGGACGATCGCGACTGGACATGGCTCGGCGCGAATCAGCCCCGGTCGCTAACAGCAATGGCCCGCTGGGTCGGCGAAAAAATGGCTGATATCGGGCTGGTTTGTTATGTGGTCTTCAGCCATGCCCATCAGCAGGCGGTCGGTTTGGTGTGCTTCGCCAATATCGACCAACAAAATGGTGCCCTGGAAATTGGTCATGTCACCTGGTCACCGCTGATGCAACGCAGCGTGCTGGGCAGCGAAGCGATCTATCTGTTGCTGAACCAGGCTTTTACGCTGGGTTATCGCCGGGTGGCGTGGCGCTGTGATTCAACCAATCACGCCTCGCGTCGCGCAGCGGAACGTCTCGGCTTCACGTTCGAGGGCCGTTTTCGTCAGGCAATGACACGAAAGCAACGTAATCGCGACACTGACTGGTTGTCGGTAATTGATACGGAATGGCCCGTAATTCAGCAGGCAATAACACGCTGGTTTGGCGAAGAAAATATGGACAGTCGTGGACAACAAATACATTCGCTTCACCACTTCCTTAAGCGAAATTAATTTTCTCCTGCACCATTGACCCTGCCGAAATAGCGGTTATAAATAGTGGGCCCCAACACAAAATAACCGCTTATTTTACGCGGAAATAGCGCAATACATTTGTAACCAAATAAATCCGCCTTGTTAATTCAATAGTTTTTAAACTAAATAAATTTTAAAATTTCAATAACAATGTTTTAAATTTGTTGCGAACTTTTTACTCATCGCCTAGAAACGTTGTTATCGCAATGAAAAAATCAACTAAATTAATCACCTCGCTTTCGCTCACCGCATTACTTGTCAGCTCTGCCGTTCATGCCGCCGACACGCCGGAAAAGACTGACGTGCTGCTGATTGGCGGGGGCATCATGAGTGCTTCTCTGGGGACCTGGCTGGAAGAATTACAACCCAGCTGGAAACAGGTTATGGTCGAAAAACTGGACGGCGTCGCGCTGGAATCGTCCAACGGCTGGAATAACGCCGGTACCGGTCACTCCGCAAATATGGAGCTGAACTATACGCCAGAACGTCCGGACGGTAGCATTGACGTCAGTAAAGCGCTGGAAATTAACGAAGCCTTTATGATTTCGCGTCAATTCTGGACCGCTCAGGTAAAACGTGGCGTATTAAATACTCCGCACAACTTTATTAACTCCACGCCGCATATGAGCTTTGTCTGGGGTGATAAAAACGTTGAGTATCTGACCAAGCGTTATGAAGCATTACAGAAAACCGTGCTGTTCCAGGGCATGAAATTCTCTACCGATCACGCGCAAATTCAGCAGTGGGCGCCACTGATTATGGAAGGCCGCGATCCGCAGCAGAAAGTCGCTGCCACCTGGACTCCAGTGGGTACGGACGTTAACTACGGTGAAATCACTCGTCAGTTGATCGGTAGCCTGAAAAAGAACGAAAATTTCTCGCTGGAAACCTCATCTGAAGTCACCGATTTCAAACGTAACAGCGACAACAGCTGGCATGTCACCATCAAAGATGTGAAAAGTGGTGAGAACCGCACCATCGATGCACGTTACGTATTTATCGGTGCCGGTGGCGGCGCACTGAAGCTGTTGCAGAAAACCGGTATTCCTGAGGGTGAAAACTACGCTGGCTTCCCGGTGGGGGGGTCGTTCCTCGTGACCGAAAACCCGGCCATCACCAGCCGTCACCTGGAAAAAGTTTACGGCCAGGCTTCGGTAGGTGCGCCGCCGATGTCCGTACCGCACCTCGATGCGCGTTTCCTCGATGGCAAGCGTGTGGTGCTGTTTGGACCGTTCGCGACCTTCTCAACCAAGTTCCTGAAAAACGGTTCACTGTTTGATCTGTTAGGCACCACCACCACCAGCAACTTTATGCCGATGACCCATGTGGGCATTGATAACTTCGACCTGGTGAAATACCTGATTGGTCAGGTGATGCTGAATGATGATGACCGTTTTGCCGCGCTGAAAGAGTACTTCCCGGACGCGAAGAAAGAAGACTGGAAACTGATTCAGGCTGGTCAGCGTGTACAGATCATCAAGAAAGATGCCGAGAAAGGTGGCGTGCTGAAGCTGGGTACGGAAATCGTGACCGATCAGCAGAAAACCGTGGCCGCGCTGTTGGGTGCGTCACCGGGCGCGTCAACGGCTGCACCAATCGCTATCAACGTGATCAAACAACTGTTCCCGACTGAGTTCGCCAGCCCGGAATGGCAGCAGAAGATTCATCAGATTGTCCCGGCCTACGGCCAGAAGCTGAACGACAATCCAGCACTGGCACAGCAGGTTTGGGATGACACCGCAGCGACACTGCAACTGACCAAACCTCCGGTAATCAATATGCCAGCCGCTGACACTCAGCCGCAGGCCGCCGCACCGGCTAAAGCAGCACCGTCACCGCAACACGATATGGCGCTGTAATCCGTAAACCCCGCACCTGCCGGTGCGGGGTTTTGTTTTGCTTCAACTGCGTTCAATGACACACAGATAACAGCCGAATCGGGCACTATGCACATGGATGTAGGCGGTTTCAGGCTGACGCAACATCTGAAAAATTAACGACTCCGCTTCACTGCCTTGAGTAACCTCCGCCGCAATAATCATATCTGCTGCATTAAACGCCCGCATCGAGAGTAGCCGGGTAGTCAGATAAGGCGGAACTTCATCCTGATAGACACCTTGCCTGGTGCAACCTTCATGGATAAAGATGGCGTGTCTGCCAAAGTAAGGGGTTTCCGCAGGTTGGTAAGCATGATTGATCAGAATCGCATACTCCCCCTCCGGCACATCACGCAAGGCAATGCGATCCGGAAAACCCGAGTTTTTATCTGCCCGCATCCGTCTCGCCAAATGTCGCGCCAGATAGTTCTCATCCTGACCAAACAAATGGGTAAATGCGCTGCTGTTTAAACCGCGAATGGTATAAGCCATAACCTCTCCAAAGCGTTAACCGGATGGGTATTAAGCGCCTGATTCCCGTTACGTGCTCGCTGCAAACGGTCATGGAGTTTTGGCTGCTATACCAACAAGAATCGTCACTCAACTGAAAATTCGTTATCATCCGCTGCCACTCTTACTGCCGGACGGCCTGATGTCTGTGATTCACGATACCTTTATCGCTCCACCGTGCCATGACCAGATAGAGACACTCTATCAAGACGACCACCTGGTGCTGATCAATAAACCCACCGGATTGCTCAGTCTGTCGGGCAAAAATCCGCAGAATCTCGATTCGGTACATCATCGGCTGGTAAAGATATTCCCCGGCTGCACCCTGGTGCATCGCCTGGATTTTGGGACTTCCGGTTTGATGGTGATTGCCCGCAATAAGACGATCAACGCCGCGTTATGCCAGCAGTTCAGTCTGCGCACCGTGACCAAAGTGTACAGCGCACTGCTTTGTGGGCATCTGGCTGATAATGGAGGGGTGATAGACGCGCCGATTGCCAAAGACCCGGCACGCTTTCCGCTGATGTCGATTTGTGCCATTCACGGCAAGCCTGCTCGTTCCCGTTACCAGGTGGTTGAACGCTTTTATCATGAATGGGTGGATGGGACTCGACTGCCATTGACGCGGGTGCAGCTAATCCCGGAGACCGGGCGCACCCATCAACTGCGCATTCACTGCCAGCAGTTGGGCCACCCTATTTTAGGCTGCGACCTGTATGGTGGTCGCTTGTTGCCGGGCACCGAACAGACCCCACGGCTGATGTTGCACGCCAGTGAGCTGCATTTTGTGCATCCCATCAGTGAAGAGACGATCAACGCTCGTCATAGTAGCCCGTTCTGAATGCGAAGATGCCTGATT
Source organism: Pantoea phytobeneficialis (assembly GCF_009728735.1). Taxonomy (NCBI): domain Bacteria; kingdom Pseudomonadati; phylum Pseudomonadota; class Gammaproteobacteria; order Enterobacterales; family Erwiniaceae; genus Pantoea; species Pantoea phytobeneficialis. The sequence continues at coordinate 160,149 of NZ_CP024637.1, read as the reverse complement.
ACCACATCAAATCATCAGGCACTTTAAAATCAGCATAAGGATCATCTTCATCCTGCTGTTCCTGGCTGAGCGCACTATTTAATACGATACTGCTCGCATCTCGCTGCGCAATTTTATCGGCAACGACGGCAGGGATTATCGCGTATTCACTTTTGCCACTGTTATCAACCACCAACCGGGCAATGGCAAGACGGCCATTCACCAACTGCGCTTGAGTCAACTTATCTACAACAATTTTTTTAATTAAATTATTATCGGTGAAGTTAAATTCGATATCGCCTTTGGCAATGACGATTCGATTCATCTCAATCAGTTGCTTCACCTGCGCTTTATACTCTTTGGATAACGTCGCTTGCTTTTGTTGCTCGCTGAGTTGCTTATCTCGTTCAAGTTGCGCTTTTTTGTTCTCTTCCACTGCTTCTCTTGCCTCACGAGCCTGAACGCGTGATTTTTTCGCCGTTCTCTGGACTTTGGCCATTTTCTTGCTGGTGACTAGTCCAGCTTTTAGCATCTGCTCTTGTAAGGTAAGTTTTGTCATTTGCGTTTCTAAACCTGTTGAATAATTTGTGGGATTATACCCGACACACAAAGCTACTCATTGCCCCATTGATTGAGAAAAGTCGCAATCTCATCAATACGCAGCGCATCGATACCGGCTTCATTGGCCATCTCCTGCTGCGCTTGCTCACTGATCTCTTCGTTATTCATCAAACGTGTGATCAATAGCTGAAAATAGCGCGCCAGCGCGTCTCGCTCTGACTCTGTGACCGGTTTGGCAGCGTCTACTTCGTACTCATCCACGATGTCATAAAATTTAAGCGGTACGTCGTTGTTCATCAGGTGTCCCCCAGGGATTTCAGTTTATGCCCACTACGGGGCAGCATTCGGCCTGGATGATACCATTTTCAGTTGGTTTTTTCTGTTATGATTTATCAGAGAAATAGCCAAAAAAATGGCGCAGTCGTGAGATGAGAATGTCACGACTGCGCCATTTTATAGCGGGTTCAACCTTTAAATTTTTCGTGTGCCATTGATGCGTTTTTCTAACATCGTGCAAACTATAACTTCAGTTGGCTTCCTAAAAAGACATCAGCTTCCTGTAAGGTGACATCCAATCCTGCTGAAGGTGTAAATGTCAGCTCACCAAAAATCACCTGACCATTAAGAAGATAGAAATCAGCCCGAACAAATTTAAAATCAGAAGCCAGCTTAATCGCGCAGGCTTTCATCTTATTAAATCCTTCGGGCATTTCTGGACAATGGTTTTCTTTGATTAACTCAATGGTATCTTCGAAAGGAAGAGGCTTCCAGTTCATATCGAAGTAATAGAACTTGGGTGTTCCCTTCTCTCTTCCCACGCAAACCATTACCGCGTAGGGCTTCCCGTTAAAACAGTAAAATTTATAGTCATCAGGAAAACCACCGCGCTCATTTTCGATGTACTTCTCACATAAAATTTTTCTTTCTATTTTTTTATACTGCGGCTCAACAAAATTTGCTGAGTAATCTTGCCTTAACCATTCATTAAGTTTTTTGTTGGTTTTTTCAATGTCTAATGATGATTTATCGTCACATATGATATTATAACCTGCACCGTGGTTACATTTCAGTGCAAATTTTTCTGGCAACGCACTATAGTCTATGTCTTGTGGGTTATCGTACACTCCATACAGGGTATTAAGGATGTCCCCACAGCCTTTAGCTGTAACATACTCCCTGACCTTATATTTATCCGCGCACAGCGTGTAAATATCATCATTTAGCTCATTGAACTTGAGCCACTGTATTTTTTCATTAAAACTGGCAGGGTTTCTTAAGTTTAATTTTTTCTTGAATCGGATCAGGTAGTGAGTTTTAGCATAAAATTCAGGGAAAACATTAGCGCCAACCTTTAGAGCTGATTTTACTGTTTGTTTTATCACGTTCATTTTGACAACCCCAATTTAAAAATATTAAGGTGCATTTTGATGATTGTTTTGTCTTTGAAGAAGTAATTAAGAAAAGTGCAAGACAAAACCTCAACAATCAAAAAACAATATGCAGCGCCATTAATCCCGAACGCACTAATCATTATCCAGGACAATGGTATTGTTAATACACAGCATAAAAACATCTTTTTAGCCAGATAGTTATATCCGGATTCCTTTATCATATACCTGTAGCAAATCGTTCCCAATGCAGAGAACATGGTGGCAATAATTATCACGGGGATGATATTCACTGAATCCATATACTTATCGCCATACAGTTTACGAATAAAGAAGTCACCAAAAAGATAGAACCCACCTAAAGCAATAAGGGAAAGCAGAATTACAATTCGATTAATTTTAATTAGCAGTCTCTCAATAGCTATTGGGTTTTTTTCGCTATATATTTTTGAAAAAAAACTTGTTATTAACGCCAAAACAATAAATGACCAGGCACCTCCTATGGTTAATGCTACGCTATAAACCCCGAGATCTGAGTAAGAAATTATTTTAGCCAAAAAAATGTTGGAAATCTGGGTGTATATATCAACTGACAGGCTTGATAAAATCAACGCCCCTCCGGCATAAAGCATATGCCGATTATACAGCCCAAACCCCTTGCCATTGTCTTTTAGCTCTGTCGTATTTTTAAAATAAACCAACCTCATGATGTAGGGTATGAGCGGGATTATGATAATTGGAATGGTGAAGTAGTAAACTGGCAACTCGAAGTGCGAAATATAGAACCTGATCAATAGTGCTATTGATAGCCCAATCACATTTGTTATCGTGTTTATTTTTGACTTAAGCTGAGTGTTGTTGTAAATGGAAAAGAAGTCCATCACAATATAGTAAGTAGCAATGCAATTCGCCACGCCAAATAAAAATACGACGAAATCAGCAAATAAATAAAGATAAATTAAAATCGCACTTGATGACAGGAGAAAGAAAATACGCCGTTGATTTTGCGTGTTCATCGCCATTGCGATGCCGGATTTTGTATTTTCGCTCATGCGTTTAAACAAAATGCTCTGACCGCCAAACCATGATAATGTTTGCACAAATATAAAAATCGAAGTTGAAATATTTATCTTCCCGAAATTATCAGGCCCAATGTACTTTGCCATAAGTGAATTAATATATATCAATCCGATAATATTAACTGACTTCTCCAGCATGATCCATAATGCGTTAGTGTACATTTCACATCTCACATAGGCATGGTTTTTGGTTATATCCTTATGAATGAAAGATATCTCTACCTGATGGGATTTTACTTACCTAAAAAAACCATCCCACTCCATTCATTTTTGGTTGGTAGTGTGACTGCTTAAATAAAAACAGTGAAGGCTTTTTTATATTAATCAGATTAATTGCAATAGTTTATCAATAATAATGCCATTCATTAATAGAGTTTTTTACCAGGCAATATGATAACCCGGATAATGTTCATCGGTTTTGTATTGGGTGGTGTCGGCATTACCAATACCGGTATTCATCGCAATAAGAAAATGAGAAGGCGCATCGCAGATGCGGGTGTAGGCACTGCTTTTAATTAGCATCTGTGCCAGTTTCACCACAAGTACTCACCATGAACGCCAGGTATAAATTGCACAATGATTAAATACGATGCCGTCATGCATACTTTTGTCAGATTGCCACCCAAGTTGGCATCCTGACTGTTATGCGTCATCCCACTCTCTGGATAAAAACGGCACGAGTGAACGTGCCGATAGGCACTCTACGGTCAGGCACGGGTCGCAATCAGAATGGCGGAGGCTTTGATCAGCGCAAGCACACGGCTGCCCTGCGTCAGCTTCATCTCTTCCTGGCTTTCGTTGGTGACGACGGCGACAATTTCAAACCCGGCGTCAGTTGCAATGTGCACGGTCGCGTTAACCGCGCCTTCGGTGACGCGGGTGACACGACCGGCAAATTGATTACGTGCAGAGAACTTCAGGCCACACTCTTCAGTGGCAAGGGTAACCCACGGCGCTTTGTAGATTAGCCCCTTAGATCACCAGACACTTCGCCTCTCTTAAAATAAGAGGTAGTCTTGGAACTATGTTTAACACCAGTCAGAATAATAAGATGGTTGAAGTGTTATCAGGACCTGAGCGACGTCGGCGTCGTACTCCGCAGGAAAAAATTGCCATTATTCAGCAGACTATGGAACCGGGCATGACCGTGTCTCACGTCGCACGACTGCACGGTATCAATGCTAATCAGATCTTCAAGTGGCGCAGGCAATATGAAGACGGCTCACTGACCCC